>NZ_JADBRW010000266.1:0-19608 GCF_020247025.1 Microcystis sp. M109S1 | reverse complement strand
TAATATCTAATTCCGTTCCTTCTGTTGTTTCGGGCAATTGAATTTGTAAAAGTCCATTTTTACCAATTAGCGATCGCACTCTCATACTTTGCATAACTATTTACCTCTGATAAGATGTTTCCATACTAAAGCAAAATCAGATAATTACGGTGAATAACAATCAATTTGGTGCGTTACATTTCATTAACGCACCCTACAAGATCGGCGATCGCACTCTCCCAAAACGAGCGCACTCCCAAAAATGATCGCACTTTCAAAAGCCAAAGCGATCGCGTTTTAAATTTTGAGTTTATGTAAGGAGATCGCACTTTCAAAAGCCAAAACGATCGCATTTTTAAAGTTTAATCAACAAGATAAAGGCGATCGCACTTAAATTTGTTATGATGATTGTGTCAGAGGCTATTTATTGACGAGATTCTATTTTTAATAGGTACAAGATAGTCTTTCTTATCCTTTGGAGAAAGAATTTTATCGCCACTTTCTACTATCTTTTTAATATCGTTTAGATTATTTTTAAAAGTTTCGTTATTGACTTTTGCAAGCAAAAACAGTGTATTAGTAATTCCAAAATAATTATTTTGGTCTTTATTGTAATTATTAATTAATTCTTTTACCAGATAAGAATCATTATTTCTCCATTGTGCGGAAGCAAGAATATCGGTTGCATTCCTACGAGTAATTTGATTTTTAGAATAGATATTAGATGTTAAATTTATAAGGCTATTTTTTTCCTCATTGCTTAGTGTTTGCAATACCTGGGCTGCTTTTTGACTCGTATCAGATGAACCCTGTGCTTTAATCTCTTCGAGTGCTCTTCGACCGCTTTGATCTTGGGTGCTAGAGATTAATCTAATTGCAAGTCGCTCTTGTCCTACCGCAACAAAAGTTGAATAAGCGAATTCGCGCTCTTGCGGATTTTTGGATATGAGTAAAGGACGAAATTTATCTAGGATAGCGATTTCATTTAGTTGTAACTGTCTAAAATTGTAGATGTTAGTAAAAATCGCTCCAATTCCTGTGATTAAAAGACCTATTAGCAAGGGAGTGATAGCAGTGATTTTATCCCAAATATCTTTCTTTTTGTTTTCTTCGTTTGGCATGAAGGAACTCCAAGTTACTAAAAAGTTTTATGAAAAGACTGTGTTTTTGACTAATTGTCGAGTTACTGCGATCACTTTCTCTTATGAAGCGCGATCGCCGATTTTATTAGCGAGGAAAAAGGTAATGTTTGATTTTATCACCTCAATCCAACCTACAGATCAGCGATCAAGAAATATTCTAGGACTATTTCAATAACTCGATCTCCCCTGGTCGCCAAGTCTTGTCAAACCAAGGCTCAAGCGGGCCATAAAGCCGAAGAATCGTATTCCAACCCGTGCCCGGATTTGTTTGTACCCAATTATTCTCCTTGCCAGCAGGCGGTTTCGGCCCGAAATAGATATCCACAGAACCATCGGCATTAACCAAAAGCCCCTTAGTCTGACTACCGACACTGGGAAACTGTTGATCCGTCTGAATCTGCGATCGCGTTTGGTTGCTGTAAAGAATAACTGACCAGAATAGTAGCACGGTAGGATGTGTTAGCGTAACGCATAATAATTACAAATTCATCATGATTAAAAGCAAAAAGGCCCGTTAAGTAACGCACCTGACTTTGGCTTGATCTATTCGGAGCTTTTTCCAATGGGTTAGAATGCCAATAAATAGATAATCTACGAACTAGGAGCGTCCATGGACATAGAGACCAAGAACGATCTCATAGAAGAAATTCTCGCTGCATGGAAAGACCGAATCGGTGATGACTACTTGGGTTACAGGGGTCATGTCTATCGAATGTTCAATTTCTGTTTGGCCCTCCATTCCTGCACCGAAGAAGAAAAGACCAAGTTGGCGATCGCCGCCTGCTTTCACGATCTAGGTCTTTGGTCGGCTCATACCGTGGACTACATCCCACCTTCGGTGTCTGAAGTAAAGAGGTACTTATCCGAAACCGGGCAACAGGAATGGTCTGAGGAAATTGGACTAATGGTCGAGATGCACCACAAGGTTCGCACCTACAAGACAGACCGCTATCCGCTGGTGGAACTCTTCAGAAGGGGCGATTTAGTTGATTTCTCCCTTGGTTTCTTTAAGTTCGGCATTCCTGCCGCCTATGTGAGCGAGGTCAAAAAGGCCATTCCAAATAAGGGATTTCACCGCTTTCTCATAAAAGGCGCACGCGAGTGGTTTGCAAAACATCCCTTCAGTCCACCACCCTTTATGAAGTGGTAATGCGATCGCTGATGGCGTAGGATGGGTTAGGGATGATTAAGGCGATCCCTTGTGGGCATGGCCAAATCACCAATAACATCAGCTAAAATCATTGAACTCACGGTTCGCTCATTTCTCAAACCGAAAATTTGATAAATTGTCTCAAATGCACTCTAGCAAACGCATTGAGCGTTCTAATCGAATATTTATTAGTACAAAAAGACCATTTTGAGGTTAACGAATTGATTAGGGTTTGAGCGAGCCAATCAGCGATCGCCCTCTCAGCAATGTTATGCTTACCTTATTCGCTAAAAAGCATACAGAATAAAGGTTACAGTTTGGTAGTTTGGTAGGTTGGGTTTCGTGCCTCAACCCAATGCCAGTTGAGTAAACATCAGTCCAATAAATGTTATTCTAACTTGATGCAATACCGTAGGGCAAAAACACCAGGAGCAACTTATTTTTTTACAGTGGTGACATACAATCGCCACAAAATTTTGTGTGAACCTGAAAATGTGGATTTACTACGAAATGCTTTTAAATATGTCATGCGACAACATCATTTTAAGATTGATGCTATTGTCATTTTACCAGATCACATTCATGCTCTTTGGACATTGCCTGAAACAGATGCAGATTTTTCAACTCGTTGGCGATTAATTAAAAGTTATTTTAGCCGTCAATGTCATCCTCAATATCAGGGTAAAATTTCAACATCTCGACAACCTAAAAAATAAAAGGCTATTTGGCAACGTCGATTTTGGGAGCATCAAGTTCGAGATGAGCGAGATTTTGTTAATCATATCGAATACATCCATTATAATCCTGTACATCATGGATTAGTAAACGCTCCAAAAGATTGGCAATATTCCAGTTTTCATCGTTATGTTGAAGAAGGAATTTATGATCAGATGTGGGGGGCTTCGGAAAGGCTGATCTTTGATAGTAATATTGGTATGGAATAAAATGTAGGTTGGGTTGAACAAAGTGAAAACCAACAAATTAAGGTAAGAAATAAAGGCAATGTTGGGTTTCGTCACCTCAACCTACAAGATCAGCTCAAATTTTTCAAAAATTCGGTAGGTTGGGTTAAGGAACGCAACCCAACAAATTAAAAGATAATGATGTTAATTAAATTTGGAAGGGCATATTGTTTGTGTGGAAATGTTGGGTTTCGTGACCTCAACCCAACCTACAAGATCGGCGATCGCACTGTAACCCCCAATTTGAAGAACAGTAGGCATGGCAAAAGCCGTTTTTTAGGGATATTTAGCTCTATGCTCCTATTATAAGTCAATTGCTCTAATTCACAATTACCCACGAAAAAAGAGACCCTTGCGGATATCCTGTGGTAATACGTTCAACTAAAGCTTAGTTTTTGTCTGCTTGGGTGTGGCGACGCTTCAAACCAGCACCAAAGGCAACTACCGCCGCCAAACCGACGAGGGCAGAGGGTTCCGGCGTTGTAGCGGTAGCGGTAACTTCACGGAAAGCCACCTCACCGAAGCCCGAACCTGTAGCACTACCACCATTAGAGGTGATTTGCAGTTGGATAAAGCGGGTGGTGGTGGCGGTAAAGTTGAATACCTGAGCGGGTACGGGGGCAGAACTAGCATTAACGGCATTGAAGTTCCCCAAAGAAGCGCCCGGATTGGTGGGATCGGCATCGGTATCAGCATAGAGCGTAAAACCACGAATTGCTAATGTAGAGAAAGGATTGAGTGGCCAGAGGGCAAGCGCGTCTAAGGTATAGGATGCCCCCAAATCGAAGGTGACAAATCCGGTCGTTGGGCTCGCGAGCCAGCTATTAGAAGCCTGGATGCTATTGTGAGTAGTCGTCGCCACATAGCTATCAAAGTCGGTCGTTCCGCTGACGTAGCTTGCCGACAATCCGCTCTGATTGGTCACGTTAGCTAGAGATGTTCCCGCGATATTCGTGAAAGGTCCAGTGGCGGTTGACCCCCGCACGATTCCCGCCGCTTGGGCATGGGGAGCGAGGGCGACGGGTAGGGATAGGGCGATCGCAGTAGCGATCAAGGTTAAGCTATGTTGAGTTTTCATGCAATTTAGAGGTGTTTAGATATAAAAGGTAAAAAACTGCAATGGCATTATACAGTAGGGGGGGGGTAAATGTCAAGCTTTTTTGGGCAAAAATTCTAGGTTTAGTATGGAATAAAATGTAGGTTGGGTTGAACAAAGTGAAACCCAACAAATTAAGGTAAAAAACAAGGGCAATGTTGGGTTTCGTCACCTCAACCCAACCTACAGATCGGCGATCTCACTATTTCAGTAACTCGATCTCCCCTGGTCGCCAAGTCTTGTCAAACCAAGGCTCAAGCGGGCCATAAAGCCGAAGAATCGTATTCCAACCCGTGCCAGGAATCGTCTGCACCCAATTATTCCCCTTACCAGCAGGCGGTTTCGGCCCGAAATAGATATCCACAGAACCATCAGCATTAACCAAAAGCCCCTTAGTCTGACTACCGACACTAGGAAACCTTTGATCCGTCTGAATCTGCGATCGCGTTTGGTTGCTGTAAAGAATAACTGACCAAAAATCTTTAACGGGAATATTGGGCGGTAAATGGAGGCGATAACTCTTGTCACCATCAAGGAGATTCCCCTTAGCATCACGGGCTGTCCAAGCATATTGAGAACCCAGTCCGACCATTTTTTCTTCCATCGCAGGCGTAACCCCCGTCGCCATGAAATAGTAATAGATATAAGCATCCATGTTCAGCACATCAGGCTGGGTTTGGAACTTATAGCCACCGATGAAGGGTAACTGCCAAGCACTGTTCGGATAGTAATAAGCCTCCTTCTGTCGATTATGAAAAGCGATCGTACGGGCCGTTGCATCCCCCACAGCCGCCGCTTCCGTCAAGATTTTTTTCATGCGTTCATCGGGTTTGAATGGCTTACCTTTTTGAATACCGATAGAGGCATAATAACCCAGTCGAATTTGATCGAGGGACTCACTCGGCTCTTCCTGTACCACTTGATTGAGCAGTTCCCAGAACCGATAATCGGCGGGTGCAACAGTATTAAACGGCTTACCCGACATATTCACAAAATTTAAGGCGGGGGGATTGTTCGCACTACTTAAAGGATAAATTTTCGTGTTCTTTGTCACCAACTCAACCCCCGGTTTCGGGTCGCCCTTGACCAAAAAACTGCGCCAAGGAATCCAAATATTAAAGGTCGGTGATTTCACCACGTTGTAACCCGATGGAATTTCTCCTTTGTAGCCTGGAGGTAAAAAGAGGTACTTTCCGCCTTCACCCTTATCGGGGCCAGTAATGCCCACATCAATTACCCAGCGAAACCAAATATCATTAACAGTTCCTAATACTTTCGGAGGGACTTATAAAACCAACGGACCCTTAGTGAGATCGAGCCACGTCCAACTGTATTCGTTTATTCTTGATTAGTATTCTAAAATACGGACATTTCCCATTTACTGATAAATCTTTATCATCATTCCCTTTCCTGAATTTAATTATTTCAAATTGGTCGGGATTGAATTTATGTAAAAATGTTATTGGTACACCCATAACCCCCTTGAAGTCTAAGGGAATGTCTTGGGTTTTATTTACATTAATTCCATCATAATTGTCATATTTTGGATATTCAGCCTCATTGCCAAAATATCTTTTTGTGAGAGCTATATCTTGGTGTCGTTTTGATATGTCTAAGTTTGTTAACCATAAACAATTATTTGGAGAAACTATTCTATTTCCAGAATTGTCAATACGAGCCTCTGTTCCATAAAGTTCATATTGTTCGGGAACAATGAAACCAGAAACACCTCTACCAAGATTTATTCCTAACCAGGCTTTGTTTTCTTTAATTAGTTTGAAAATTTCTTTATAGGTTATTGCATTAATATTGCCAATTATCAAAAACTTTTTGTCGTATTTAACTAATTGAGCTACATATTCTCTGAATAATGAAAATGGGGGATTAGTCACAACAATATCGGACTTTTTTAATAGTTCAATACTTTCAGGACTACGAAAATCCCCATCCCCATTAAAGTAAACAATGTCAGTTGAACTAGGTTTATTTTTTTCTCTCTCTGTATCTGTATATTCAAAGAAAAAACCCTTTTCATCTTCTTCTCTATTAAATAAATCTCTCCCTTGTTCTCGATAACAAGATGTTATTATTTTTTTTAGACCTAATTTTTGGAAGTTTGAGGCAAAATACTTAAAAAAGTTACTAATTCGGGGGTCATCGCAATTGCAATAAACTACTTTATTTTCAAAATGACTTTTATAATGTGGCAACTCACTTTCTATATCTGAAAGTTGTGTATAAAACTCGTCACTTTTTAATTTTTTAGCATTTTGCAATAATTTATTTGTTGCATTTCTTACCATTTTCAACCTTTTTTGATTTAATAAATCTTTTGTTTTTATTTATTTACTTTTGGTTATCTGATTAAATATTTCACTGCCTAATACTTGAAGAGAGGTTTTAGAAATTTCAAGCATAATATCAAACATTTTTTTGATAAGTAGGGAGGCACAATTATTTCTAGGACGGGTTAGCGGTAACGTAACATGAACGTAGGTTGGTTTTCATGCTTCTAACTTCACAGTTTCAATCAATGTGCATGGTGCGTTCCCCAAAATTGATCGCTGGAGTAGCAGAACTTGCATTAGGGAACGCACCCTACAGCACTAATTTTATTTTCTTAGCCAATTGATTAAAAGATTTTTAATACGTATTAGTCTTTCTGGTGAGATATTTCCTAAACGTGCATTGATTACAGATGATTCGACACTTGTTAATCGTCCTAGCCGAATTAAAGAAGCTACTTTAAGTCCAGTAGTAATATAGTCAGAATCTGAGGTATTAATAATTTCGTCAAATCCTAGAGTAGCTTGATGGAGACGAGAAGAAATTAAAGCAAGTAATAAATCACGATGGCGACTTGGTGAAATAGCAATAATTAAAGCTGGACGCAGTTTTCCCGATTTCAAGTCTGCTTGAGGAAAACGAATTAGAACAATATCACCTGGTTTCATGGTTGATAAATTTCTTGAGCATCTGCTAGGGAATATTCAATTTCATCTCCTTCTTTGAAAAATTGCTCTAATGAAAATTTTTGCCAGTCTTCATCTTGCCAGTTAGTATATTCTGAAATGTTGTTTGGCTCAGGGGAAATTAATCGGGTAAAGTTGGCAATTTTTTCAACAATGTCATCAGGTAATCGGTCAATCTGTTGGTGAAGTTCTTCACGAATTGTAGCAGACATAAGTTAAATTATTTGATTAAGGTGTAGAGTGGATATTATTGATTATAACTCAGATATTGGGTCGTAATCTGGGAAAAAGTAATGTTGGGTTTCTACAAGATCAGCGATCTGCTACGCAGTGCCTTCGGCATCGCACTCCTCATCCCCAAAAAGCGATCGCCAACTCTGGAACCTTGCTAACATAATAAAAAATCATATTCAATAAACCTCATCGTGAGTTCCAATATCAATTAGGTTGATCTCTTCTTCTTGGGTTTCAGGGTTTGATTCAAAATTGAAAATAATTCGACAATCATATTCAACAGAAAAAGCCCAAACACCTGACAATTTCCCCTTTAGTTTATGGGTGCGTAATATTGGATTATAGGGATCGTCAGCGAGTAGTCTCAATTTGGCTTCTATTTTTGATTTTAAGTCAGGTTGTCGTTTAATCCTTGTTTTGAAAGCGCGTTTAAATGATTGGCTAAAAACCAAGTTAATCATTGTTTAGTTCGGCAATAATGGAATCAACATCTCCTCGAAAAACATTACCATTTTGATAGTCTTGTCGAGCTTGAGAAATATTTTGAGCAATTTGTTCTCGTCTTTTTTCGATTTGCCGATGTTTAACAATATTGATCAAGTCATCTTGTTCATCAAAAGAGAGATAGTCAATCATTTCTAAGATTTGACTAAATTGCATTGTTGGCGGCATTGTTACTTTCCCCTTTTTCAATACAGACTTTTATTTTACTCTGCTTGAGCAATAATGACATCCGCGATCGCGGATCAATGACAACTTTCCAACTCACAAAGAGAGATCGCCCCTCTTCATTTCCAAAAAGCGATCGCACTCCTCATCCCCAAAAAGCGATCGCCCTTGGCGTTCCTATCCCAAGCAATGGCAGTTTTCAAGTTTAATCAAGAAGATAACAGCGATCGCACTACGTTCTTCGGCATCCCACTGACAGCTGCAATCAATGTGCATGGTGCGTTCCCCAAAAGCGATCTCTGGAGTAGCAGGACTTGCATTAGGGAACGCACCCTACGGCGAGAGCGATCGCACTAAGGACAATGCCAGCTACTGTGATGAGAAATGATTTCATAATTGATACGACAATAGTGTATTTATCGATTTCTGTCTAACGGTCTATTTATACGGCTTTTAGTTTAGTGTAGGACTAATTTCTTGAATCCACCCGACAATTAACTAATTTTCGGGGAAAAAGTGCCTAAATTTTGCCACCCGATCGCTTTCGTGGCTGGCACTTTTTGAGGACAAAAAGCCTAAAAGTCTTATCCCACAAAGTTTTTAGCTCTATTCAGCCAACCCGATTTATTGGTGTACTTGCAAATGAAGGACATAATGACCTAAAATCAGCTTATCTGACCATAATTCGTACTCTAGACGCAAATATTCGGGGAGATTATTCCCCTCTAATTGGAGACTACGGGTATAGTTGCGGACACGAAAAGCGTCACCCGGTTGAGGACTTTCGGCATTTAACCAGTAGCGACTAACACCAAAAACCCCTTGCTCCCAAAAATGACGATAGGAGAATCTTCCCTGGCCCTGCATGGTCATAATTACCCGATTGGCCGAAATTTCTAGCCAAATTAATTTATTTTGCTTATTTTCGGGTGTAAGTGTCTCTATTTCTGCGAGAGCCATCGGTGGTTGATTGAGGAGAAGATGAAACCGGTGGCGATCCTTTTGGTAGAGGGTAGCGGCAGTCTCTAAAGTGGAGAGGATGGGTAGATCTGTCGAGAGCAGACATAGGGAGACGGGACGGCGGTGATGGGCAAGCATAGACTAGACTTAATGGTGTCCTTATCTCCACAATAGTTGATTCTCCGCCTACCGCTACTGGCACCGGAAATTTTTTTAGAAAAAATCCAGAAAACACTTGCATTATTGAGGGACTTATGATTATAATTATTAATTGTGAGTAACTTTCCTCGGTAGCTCAGTGGTAGAGCGGTCGGCTGTTAACCGATTGGTCGTAGGTTCGAATCCCACCCGGGGAGTTAATCGAAAATAGCAGCAGCAATACTTTCTTATTGCCGCTTTTTGGTCTTCCTAGAGAATTTCAGCGATCGCATTTTCTGGGCCGACTAGGGAAATGTAAGGATTTTGAAAATATTTACTGGCTACCGATCGCGCTTGTTCGGGAGTAATCTGATTAATAGAATCCAGGAAAGTGCGATCGAATTCAATCCCCAAACCTAAGCTTTCATACCAACCGTATAATTGAGCGATTTCGGCGTTAGTTTGTTTACCGAGAGCATATTGACCCAATAACTTATTTTTAGCTGACTGTAACTCCTCCTCACTCAAAGTTACTTTATATAACCTTTCTGCTTCCTGACGCAATCCCGACACGGCGATCGCTGTATTTTGGGGTGCAGTACCCATATAGATGACAAATTGGGAAGAATCGAGACGGGTGGGATAAAAAGAGGAAACATCGTAGGCTAATCCCCGTTTTTCTCGCAATTCCACGAATAAACGACTAGATAACCCATTCCCCAGATAGGTACTCAATAATTTTAAAACGGGATAATCATCCTCTTGTACAGAAGAGCCGGGGTATCCTAACATAACGATCGCCTGTTGACTAGCTTGGACGGTAGTTAAACAGGTAGGCTGAAAATCAAAAGCGGCCGGGGGTAAACTAGATAAAGGAAGATCGGGAATTGACCAACTGCCAAAAATTTCCGTCACTGCTTTTACTGCTTCCTCTAGGGTAATACGGCCAGAAAGACTAATCACCAAGTTATCGGGACGGAAAAAGCGACTATGATAGGCCTGCATATCCTCCCGTTGCAATTGAGAAACCGTTGCCTCCGTACCCAATAAAGACATACCATAGGGATGATCGGGGTACATAGCTGCGCGTAATTGATTAAAAGCGACATTAAAAGGCTGTTCCAATTGAGAGCGAATGCTTTGACGGGTGATATTTTTCTCTAATTCGATTTCTGGGGGTGGAAAACTGGGAAAACGAATAATTTCCGCCGCTAGACGCAATATATCTAAAAAATCCTTGGTAACGGTCTTTAAACTAACCACAAAATAATCAGTCCCCGTGTCGGCACTTAAACCGGCCCCCGTGGACTCAACGCGATCGGCAATTTCTAGGGAAGATAACTTTTCTGTACCTTTGGTGAGCAGCACTGCTAACAGACGAAATAAACCCGCCTTTTCGGTTTTTTCCCAACGAGTACCCGCATTTTTGAGGAAAATCCTCCCAGCAACCAACTCCACGGCCGTATTTTCCATCACTAAAAGGGTGATGCCATTTTCTAAGATTAAGCGGTGAATGGGAGAAGCGGACATCGTTTATTCACAGGGTTGCATTATTGTAATAGCATATCGCTCTGGGGAGAGATACTGACGAGCCAGACGCTGGAGATCTGACGGTTGCAAACTTTGGATAACTTGGGGATAGATCGTTGCTAGGTCGGCAGCTCTCAGGGTTTGATAATATCCATAAAGTCCCGCTAATTGGCCCGGGGTTTCTGTGGAGAAAATATAATCGTTAGCTAATAACTGTTGAGTGCGGTGTAATTCTTCGGGGGTGACGGGATCATCGTGCAGATGTTGGATATGTTCACAGATAATAGCTTCAATTGCCGCGGTTTGTGAGCTAGATAGGCAAGCACCGATGGTAAAGAGACTGGAATCTCGTTGCAGGGAAAAATTACTGTTAATATCGAGGACGATTTGCGCTTCTTCCCGCAGCTGTCGCACTAACCGCGAACAGCGTCCCCCAGCAAGAATTACAGAAATCAAGTCTAATCCAAAGGCATCTTCTAGGCGATCGCATCCTGGTCCAATCCATCCCATCAAGAGACGAGAATGTTCTAGGTGGGGTAAATATACTTGGGAACGACGAATTTCGATCAGGGGGGGTTCGGCAGCCACTAGATGGGGAGGGGATTCCGAGGGGACGGGAAATTCCCGAAAAGATTGCCGGATAATTTCTAAAGCTGGTT
Organism: Microcystis sp. M109S1; assembly: GCF_020247025.1. Classification (NCBI taxonomy): domain Bacteria; kingdom Bacillati; phylum Cyanobacteriota; class Cyanophyceae; order Chroococcales; family Microcystaceae; genus Microcystis; species Microcystis sp. M109S1. The sequence continues at coordinate 8,117 of NZ_JADBRW010000266.1, read as the reverse complement.
GGGGTTCAATTCCCCCGATAATCGCCACACACATATTTTCCGGTTGATAATAGGTGCGATGGAAACAGCGCATTTGATTGGGGGTTAATTGCTCTAAACAGGGTTGATCGCCTAGAATAGAGCGTCCGTAGGGATGGTTTTGATAGATACTTCCGCAGAGGGTTTGGTAGGCAATCCAATCGGGATCATCATAACAGGCCCGTAATTCTTCTAAAACTACATCTTTTTCCCGATAGAATTCCTCGTCGTCAATCTCAGCATGGAGGAGAATTTCTGCCAGATGGGGTAGGGTATGTTCAATTTGATCCACACTGCTGGTGAGATAGAAGTGTGCATAATCGTGACTGGTGGCAGCGTTGGTCATTCCGCCACAATTTTCGATTAAATAGTCAAAGAGTCCGGGGGGAAGTTTTTTCGTCCCCTTAAAGATCATGTGTTCGAGAAAATGGGCCATACCTAACCATGGATCGGGTTCAGCGATCGCACCTGCTTTCACCCACACATCCACCACCACCACAGGAGTCACGGGTAAATACTGATGAATTACGGTTAAGCCGTGATCTAATTGCCATACCTGAGCGGGAAAAGAACTCGTTTGACACTGTGCTATCGACTTGATCAATGTCCGTTAACCAGATTTTTTGTTAAATTCTATACATAGATTATCTTATCTCTTGCCTGCTCTACCATTAAAAAATTTTGTCATGATTTCTAGACAATTCCCCCAAATATCAGCCTTATCGGTGCTCAGTGATCAGTTATCAGATGTGAGTTTTCGGTTCACTGATTACTGTTTACTGTTTACCGCTCCCTAATTAGGGTTTGCTGGATAAATCTAAAAACATTGTTCGATAAGACTTTTAGACTTTTTGTCAATCAAAAAGTGCCAGCGATTGGAGTGATTGGGGGGAAAATTCAGGGACTTTTTCCCTGAAAATTAGGTAATTGACCACCTGAAAATCGCTAAAACCCCACACCCCACACCCCACACCCCACACCCCAACCCCCAACCCCCAACCCCCAACCCCCAACCCCCAACCCCCACCGAAAAACTTTTTCAGCAGACCCTAATTACTGTTTACTGTTTACTGATAACTGAAAAACCCCCTATGACAGACAATAAAGATAACTTCAACGAAACTTATAATGCACTAATTGATCGCATTGTCAATCTAACTTTAGAAGGAAAAATTAGGGCTAAATCACAGGTTTATAACCTTTTAGCCGAGGGACTAAAAAATGGCACAGGAGAAATTTTTGAGCGTTGTTTAACAGAAAAAATGATCCTTACTCGCTCACAGTTAGAAACAAAAATTAAAGCGACTAGGGTTTTGCGGGCCCTGGAAACAATCGAAAGTGAATGGGAAAAATATCAAAAAAACAATCAGCAAAATTCTCTCACTGCAGCGGCGATCGATAATCTGGTGAAAATCGATCGAGAGGATCGTTTACTGACTTTAGTAAATTTAATTGATCCCAATCAAAATAATGCTTTAACCCTAGAACAATTGCAACAGTTAGCCAAGAATTTACAGACAGTTGCTCAGCAGCGGGGAGAAGCGGATTTATGGCAAATTGCCACAGGGATTAATTTGGGGTTAAATACTTGGTCAAATTTATCGAGTTATCTCACCAGTTGGCTCTACGAACAAAATCGCAATCTTGGTTTTACTAATGATAATGAGCGAGTGACACCCTGGCAAATTTGGGCAAGTAAAGTTAATCCCTCTTGGTTAAAACGAGTCTTAGAAAGTTTAGCTAATCAACAAGCTTTTGATCCTCTCACTCAAGATTTAACTTTAACCGATTGGGTAGAAACTGCTATTGTTTTTCAATATATCCAAAGAGGACTAATTAACTTTTTTGATCAGCGCATCTATAGCGAAAAATTAGGAGCCAAATTATCCATTTCTACCTTTCTCACCTTCGCTTTAATTTGGTCGCTGTTAACCAATAGTTTCGAGCAAGTTAGTAAAAATTCCCTCTATAGTCGCGGCTGTTTTCAGATGGCTTTACAAATTCTGAGAACCTTTGCTCAACGGGACTATTTTCCTTTATACGGAGGAATTTTTGCCTCCTTTTCTGGCAGTTATCTCAAGGATGCGTTAGACTATTTATCAATTCCTCTGCGTTATGTGGAAGGCACGGGAGAAAAGGCGAGAATTTTAACTTTAATTGCCTATTCTAATCGCATTCGTGGCGACTATCGACAGGCCAGAGAATGTCATCAACAAGCTTTAGAAATTGCTCGTCAACAACAGGACTCTGCTTGTGAAATAGCTAATTTAAACCATTTATCCCGTCTCAATGCTATCCAGAAAAACTATACAGAAGCAATTAATTTAAGTCAGAGAGCTTTAATTTTAAGTCGTCAACAGGGTAATAGTTTAGGACAGGCTAACGCTTTAGCTAATTTGGGTTATAGTCAGGTACAGGAAGCGCAACAGTTAGAGAGATATGATCCCGAAATTTATCAAAGTTCGATCGAGTATTTACAGCAGGGATTAAAGTTAGCGGAAAGTCTCCAAGATTGGCAGAGTAAATCCCTTTGTTGTAGCAGTTTAGGTCTAGCATATCTTATCCTCGAAAGACCCCAAGAAGCGATTAATATTCTCCTGCAAGGATTGGAATCGGCCAAATACTACGGAGATGTATATCTGCAAGGTTTATTACTAACTTATTTAGGCGAAGCTTACTATCAAGACAAGAATTTTGAACAGGCAATTTATATGGGTTCTCTAGGAATGTATTGGCTACACGAAATCGGTGCAGTAGAATGGCGACAAGCTGCTAGTCTATTAACGGTTATTCGCGGCAAAAATATCGCAGCTTTTGAGCAGAATTTCAGTCAGGAACGTTCCTCCCTGATTAAATCTATTGGACTGGAAGGCTACCAATATATCTCAGAAATTCTCAGCAAATATCAACAGGGTAATTAGTGAATACACAGCATAACTTATTAATTAATCTCTCGGTACTTTTTCCCCAACCCACGGGAATCAGTACCTACATTCTTAACCTCTTACCCTACCTGAAAAATTTAGAACCAACCCTACTAACAACTAATAGTTATCCCGACTTTAACTGTTATTCTATCCCCAAGAATCTCACCCCCGATCGAGGAGCGAAAGGTCATTTAAAACGCTTACTCTGGACTCAGTGGCAGTTACCGTCAATTTACCGACAATTAAAGGCCAATTTACTCTTTTCTCCCCTTCCAGAAGCGCCGATAAATTCTCCCTGTCGCTTTGTCGTCATGGTACACGATTTAATTCCCCTGCGGTTTCCCAGTTTTACCTCCCCTTTAACCCACTATTTCCGTTATTATGTGCCGCAGGTATTACAACAGGCAAAACATATTATCTGCAACTCTCAGGCAACGGCCAAAGATATCACTGAATATTATCAAATTCCCGCCGATAAAATTACTTCTATTCCCCTAGCTTACGATCATCATCACTTTCGCCCTACTGAAGATAATAAGCCAGAACATCCCTATTTTCTCTATCTCGGTCGTCCCAATCCCTATAAAAATTTACCGCGTTTAATCGCCGCTTTTGCCCAACTGCCCCCAGATTTAACAGATTATCATCTTTGGATTGCCGGCAGCTTTGATCGCCGTTATACCCCCAATTTACAACAACAAGCGCGAGAATTAGCCGTCAGCGATCGCATTAAATTTCTCGATTATATCCCCTACGATCACCTACCCAAAGTTATCAGTCAAGCCACTGCTTTAGTCTTCCCTAGTCTCTGGGAAGGCTTCGGATTGCCCGTTTTAGAGGCTATGGCCTGCGGTACACCCGTCATTACCTCAAATTTGTCATCTTTGCCCGAAGTCACGGCAACAGCGGCAATTTTAATCGATCCCTATCGAGTCGAGGCCCTAGCCGATGCCCTCAAAATTATCGCTCAAGATCGACAATTACACTCAAAATTAAGTCATTTAGGCAAAAAACGAGCCAATGAGTTTAGTTGGCAAAAAACCGGTCTAGCTACGGCCGCAATCTTAAATCAATATCTAGGGTCTGCTTAACTGACAGCGTTTCCCGTCCAGATGAAGTATAACCTGAGCGGTCATCGTCGGAAAAAGAAAAATAATTTGACAGATCGGCAGCATTTGCTGTAGGATTGATGATCGTGACCTTAATTGGAGAGATGGCCGAGCGGTTGAAGGCGCAGCACTGGAAATGCTGTTTAGGGGTAACTTTAACGAGGGTTCGAATCCCTCTCTCTCCGTCCCCAAAGCACCTCATAGACATGAGGTGCTTTTTATGTAAAAAGTAGGGTGCGTTAGACGGCAAAAATTGCTGCTTTGACTTGAAGGTAACAATCCGTCGTAACGCACCACCTATCATCAACTGTGTGGTTTCTAGATTCCCTCTGGGGACTTATTCAGCAAACCCTAATTTGTAATTCCCACTGCTCCCTTCTCCCCACTCCCCACTTCCCGCTCTCCTATACCTTTTAAACAGGATTTAGTCTAATTCCCGTCGGTAGGCCATCTTTACACTTAGCTAACCACTCCAGTAAACTATCTAACTGCTGTTGCGGTTTTACCAATCCTAGACCCCTAACCGTCACCTGTTTGGGACTATAAACAAAGCGTGATCGTATATGTTGGGGTAGGTGTTCTTCTAATAATTTCCAAGCTGGTTCCTCCATGGGAGTTTCTAGGATAATATGCTGTTTTCCATCGGGTTTAATGCGCGAAAAACCGAGGGATTTAGCCAGATGTTTTAACTCGATTACCTTAAATAATTGTGCCACCGGTGCAGGAATTGCCCCGTATCTATCGACTAAATCGGCGGCAATTTGTCCTAAAGTTTTCTGAGAATTAGCAGTAGCGATCGCCCGATAGACATCCATTTTCTGCTCCAGATCTGATATATAATCATTAGGAATAAATGCCGTCAATTTCAGATCGATTTGGGTATCCTCCACTTGAGGAATTTCTTGACCTTGAATTTCCCGCAAAGCTTCCTGTAACATTTCCATATATAGATCAAAACCGATCGCTTCCATTTGTCCCGATTGTTCCGCACCCAATAAGTTACCCGCACCGCGAATTTCCAGATCCCTAGTCGCTAATTGATACCCCGATCCTAACTGGGTAAATTCTTGAATTGCCTTTAATCTTTCCCGAGCGGTTTCTGTTAGTTCTCCCTTGGCCGGATAAAGTAACCAAGCGTGCGCTTGTACTCCCGATCGCCCCACCCGTCCCCGCAGTTGATAGAGTTGCGCTAAACCGAATTTTTGGGCATCTTCAATGATAATCGTGTTAACTCTGGGAATATCTAACCCCGACTCCACAATAGTCGTACAGACTAAGATATCCGCTTCCCCATTATTAAAAGCTAACATGGTGGTCTCTAATTCGGACTCATCCATACGACCGTGGCCGATGGCAATTCTAGCACCCGGAATCATCCCTTGAATTGCTGCCGCTTTTTCTTCAATTCCCTCGATTCTGGGTACTACATAAAAAATCTGTCCTCCCCGATCCAATTCATTGCGAATTGCCGTTCTAATCACATCAGAATTATAACTAGAAAGGTGGGTTTGGATGGGACGACGAGAGGGAGGAGGTGTGGTAATTAAACTCATTTCTCGCACCCCAGAAAGGGACATATAAAGAGTCCGGGGAATCGGTGTCGCACTCAAAGTTAACACATCAATATTACTTTTAAAAGCCTTAATTTTTTCCTTTTGATTGACCCCAAAACGCTGTTCTTCATCAATTACCAATAATCCTAAATCTTTAAACTCCACCGCTTTACTCAATAACAACTGCGTCCCCACCACTATATCCAATTCCCCCGTTTTCAAGCGCTGGACGATATCTTTTTTCTCGGAATTGGTGCGAAAACGATTTAATAAACCCACATTAATGGGATAGGGAGCAAAACGTTCTTTCAGGGTGTGATAATGTTGTTGGGTTAAAATCGTTGTTGGTGCTAATAAAGCCACCTGTTTATGACCCGTGGTGACAGCTTTAAAAATAGCACGAATGGCCACTTCTGTCTTACCAAAACCCACATCCCCACAGACTAATCGATCCATCGGGCGATCGCTTTCTAAATCCCGTTTCACATCCTGTATCGCTTTCAGTTGATCAGCAGTGGGTTGGTAGGGAAAAGAATCCTCTAACTCCCGCTGCCAGGGATTATCCATCGGATAGGCAAAACCCGATTTTTGGGCGCGTTGGGCGTAAATATTGATTAAATCAACCGCTAACTTCTTAACCGACTTCCTGACGCGGGCTTTCGTCGCTTCCCACGCTTTGCCAGAGATTTTATGTAATTCAGGCTCTTGACTACCTGTATGACGATAACGGGAGAGATTATCGAGAGAATCGGCAGGAACCCGCAATAATCCATCGGCATACTTAATAACTAGATAATCTCGACCTTGCACTACTCCGCTAATTGTGCTTTCCTGCTTTTCTAGTTTGATAAACTGCCCGATACCATGGTGTTTATGTACTACAAAATCGAGGGGACGGAGTTTGTTCACGTCCACCTGTACCGAGGCTGCTTGCCGACGTTTGCGGACGTAACCGGCAGTATTTAAAAGATGTTGCCCGAAGAACTCTCGATCGCTAACGACGACTATGCGATAGGTGGGGAGAATAAAACCTTCTAATTCAGCTAATCCTGAGTATTTTAGGGCTGTAGCGGTGTTTTGAATTATTAAGCGCTCGATCGCCCCAAAATCAAGGGGATTGGGGATAAATTGGGCCGGGCAGTCGTGTTCCTGTAATAACGAGACTGTGCGGGAGGGTTGGGCAGATATTAACCATGTAGCATACTTATTTACTTTAATCCCGCTATAAATCTCTCTTTTTCCCCGTAAAATTTCCGCTAGTTTGGCGAATTGCCCCGCATTGGTGGGAATCGGACGACTGGAGAGATTAAGGCTATTTTCGGACAGGTGATCGTCTATTTCCGAGAGGTAGAGATGGGGAAATTTGGGCGATATTTCCAGAGATTCGCCAAAAGAACGGTGAATTTTCGGTAAAGGTGGTTCTATCTCTTGCCAGCGTTCCCCAATATATTCTATCCAGCGCTCGCTTCTAGCTTGACAGCTTTCCAGTTCATCAAAGGCAATAAGAGTATTTTCGGGGAGATAATCCAATAAAGAAGCAGCTTGACGGAAGGCCAAGCCTAAAAATCGCTCAATTCCCTCTGGATAAATGCCATTAGCCAATTTTTCTCGATCTTCAGCCCCTAGATAATCGGCCACTGTCGGGGGGAGAGAAGGGGCAATCATCGCCGCGAAGCTAGTGGGAGTAAGAAGCAGATTGGGGATAGAATCCAGCGATCTTTGGGTTGCAGGGTCAAATTCTCGCAATTTTTCCAATTCATCGCCGAAAAATTCTAACCTGACTGGTAATTCTGCCGAAACTGGGAAAATATCAACGATATCGCCGCGACGACTCCATTGCCCTTCGGTTTCTACCAGTGAAACCCGTTGATATCCTAATCTAGCTAGGGTTAGATCGAGGTTTTTGGCTTCTATAATCGTTCCTATCTCAAAATTATCGCTATATTTCTCGAAAACCTCCCTAGGGGGTAAATGGGGCTGCAGGGCCTTTTCGGTGGTAACGATCGCAATTCCGTCCTCTTGATGACTGATTGCCGATAATACCTGCATCTGTCCCCAAATCATCTCGGATTCCCGATTAAATGTCTCGTAGGGGCAAGCTTCCGAGGTGGGATAAAAGAAAACACCTTTCCACGTCATCGCTTCTAATTGGGCAGCCCAACGTGCCGCTTCTTCTAAATTGGCACAGATAATTAAAAGATTTTTTCCTTGACAACGGGCAAAAGCTGTGCTTATTAATCCTTTCGGTAAGCGGGCAAGGCCAGTTAGGGTTAAATTGCCGTTTTTCTCCAGTTTTTGGATAAGTTCGGCAGTTAGAGGCGATTTTTCAATGTTGCGAACAACGGAGGCAAAAGTCATTTTTTAGTGATCGGCTCTCGGTTTTTAGTTAGGGTCTGCTGAAAAAGTTTTTCGGTGGGGGTTGGGGGTTGGGGGTTGGGGTGTAGGGTGTAGGGTTTTACCGATTTTGAGGTAGTCAGTTACCTAATTTTCAGGGAAAAAGTCCCGGAATT
>NZ_JADBRW010000265.1:0-9035 GCF_020247025.1 Microcystis sp. M109S1 | reverse complement strand
TGAAAACGGACGGGTCGAAAGTGTCAGACTTAAGCAATTAAGCGTTTTTCGCTATCTGCGTCAACCCCATTGACGCGACCACCCTAAAAAAGTGGCGTGGTGAGGAATCGCCGTCCGTTTTACGGCGGCGAGGATGTCAAATCGCCCGCATTTCTTTATCTTCCTCCACATCGAGAACCCCCGGCACTGCCTTTAAAGAGGGGATCAGCGATCGACGGGCTGAACCGGTAATAATGCCGGAAACCGATAATATATTATCTACTGTCATACCCAGAAATTGTAAATTATTGGCCACTGTCTGAATATCGGCTAAATGCTGTTCATCGATCGTCACGATAATCTGTTCCATGGCTATTAATGAAAGTAAAAAGATGAGCGGGAGTCAGGAGGGGGGAGCAGGGGAGATGGGAGAATAAATAAAAATAATCTCCTAACTCCTAACTCCTGACTCCTAATTCCTGAATACTGACCCCTGAAGGCTAAGGAGATTGGGCTAGTCCACTGCCCACATCAACGGTGGGAATAGACAGTCGCAAGGCTTTCGAGGTGAGTAACTGCCAGAGTTGCGCCCCGCGCACTCCCGAAGCTTGAGCGTGGAGAGCAGCAATCCCGGCCACATGGGGGGTAGCCATGCTAGTGCCGTTAAAAACGTCGTAACGTCGGGGCATCGGTACGGAAGAATAGATTGCCACCCCGGGGCCAGCGATATCGACGTTAGCACCTTGGGCACTACCAGAACCACAGGAGAAAGAGGCTAATCGCAGATTACTATCGATCGCCGCTACGGCCATAATTGAGGGACTATTAGCCGGTTGACCCACAGTGCCAGGCCGGTGATTGCCGGCCGCCGCAATAATCAAACAACCATTTTGCAGAGCGCGACGACCGATAGTTTCGTAGGCAGTGGAGGGGGTCGGAACTGTATTGCCTAAGGACATAGAAATCACCGCACAGCGACTCGCGATCGCCCATTCCATGCCGGCGAGAATCCAACTTTGGGAGCCACTGCCAGCATTACTGAGAACTTTGCCCGCATAAATGGTGGCTTCGTAGGCGACCCCGTAGCGGCGACCGTTGACATCTTTAAATCCGCAAGCGGTACCGATACAGTGAGTGCCGTGACCGTGACCATCCTGCACCGCTTCTCCCGGTACAAAAGACTTACTTTGGATCGATCGCCCAAAAAAGTCGGGATGCTTCAAATCCATACCCGTATCTAGTACAGCCACATTAATACCGCGACCACTGCGACCAAGGGAATTGATTACTTTCGTGGCTTTTAATCCCCAAGTGGATTGGGCATCATCGCGAAAGGCTAGGGCTGCGAGATCCTTATCTCCCGGCGTTTCTTTAGCCTTGCACTGTTCATAAAGATGATTGACGGCATCGCGATAACCCTTGAGGTATTCCGAGGATAAACCCTCCTCGATCGCATAGTAAATTCGTTCGGGTTCGATCGCTAAAATTGCCGAACTTTCCCCCGCTATGTTCATGACACTGCTCAAGGCTAAGTCATCCATAGAAACCACTGCCACCCCCAAAGTCGGAAAGGTTCCCCCTCCCGCCGCGTCTAGCTCTGAACTGTCCATGGCCGAATCGGCAAAATCCCGGGCATCGGGCAAGGCAGATATCCCCGCCACATCTCGCAGAGCGGCGATTCCTTCTGGGGTTGCTCCATCTTGGAAAGTAACAATATATCGCCCCGTGGTTTCTTCATTTGAGGCGGTACTGGGGATGGGAAAACTCGCTCGTCCAGACATAAAAAATACCTCCCAAAAATGGATATTTTAGCTAATACAATCACGGAAAAATGGCTTAACCACTAGCCTTTTTATCGAAGATTTTTCAATCATCAACCACTGGTCTAACCATCCTTTAATTGTTCAGGATGGTTCGGCAAAATCAGAGATGAGTCAGTTAATTACCCACCCTCAAAATGTTCACGGTTTGGGAAACCATTTTCCTAAGTTCACTTCGGTCTCTAAGTACCGTTGTTTATGGACTCCAGCCCTAGCAAGGTTAAATTTTTTCTAGTAATTCACGCTCTGGGAAACAACCGAACTAGGTTAGGGAATCTCAATCAATTTTTTTTATGTATTTAGCCTCAAACCGATCATATAAGTTTAAAACCCATCCGAATCGTTATTAAGCTATGGTTTTCTTTCTGAGGTCAGCCTAGCATTACCTCAAGGATTTTGGTCAAAAAATTTACAAATCTTTGACAATGCTTGGCAGCACGGGGGAATAAAATAATACTCATGTTCTAACGGCAACCCCCAATGATTCAGTCGGAAAACTGGCTTTCACGGTAGGATGAAGTAATAACCATCTCCGCTCGTTTAGATTTCGTTATGACCAACACATTAGACGATAAAGCCATAGTCAAGGACTATTTTAACGCCACAGGATTCGATCGCTGGCGCCGGATTTATGGGGATGGCGAAGTTAACAAAGTACAAAAAGATATTCGCATCGGTCATCAACAGACGATCGATACCGTTATCGGTTGGTTAGAAAGTGATGACAATTTGCCTAATCTCTCGATCTGTGATGCCGGTTGTGGAGTCGGGAGTCTTAGTATTCCCCTCGCTAAAGCGGGCGCAACTATTTTCGCTAGTGATATTTCTGAGAAAATGGTGACAGAAGCCAAGGAAAGAGCAGCCAAAGAGTTAGCAGATAACAGTAAACTCACCTTTGCCGTTCAAGATTTAGAAGCATTAACCGGCCAATATCACACAGTCATCTGTGTTGATGTTCTTATTCACTATCCCACAGAAGAAGCCTTAGGAATGATTAAACACCTGGGATCCCTAGCTCAATCCCGTTTAATCCTCAGTTTTGCCCCTAAAACCTGTTTATTAACCATTCTCAAGAAAATTGGTCAATTTTTCCCCGGTCCGAGTAAAACCACTCGTGCCTATCAACACAAGGAAAAAACTATTGTCGCCGCTCTCAACGAAAATGGCTTTAAAATTGAACGGACGAGTATGACTAGCACTCGTTTCTATTTTTCCCGTATCCTCGAAGCTGTCCGCAGTGAATAAAGAATGGCAGTCACCACCAGCAAATTAATCGAGTGGAAACAGCAAAAACGCGCGATTGTCACCCTCACAGCTTGGGATTATCCGATCGCGCGACTGCTCGATCAAGCAGGAATTGATATTATCTTGGTAGGTGATTCCTTAGCTATGACCGCTTTGGGCTATCCTACCACTTTACCGATCACCCTAGAGGCGATGATTCACCACGCGGCGGCCGTGTCTCGCGGGGTAAAACAAGCTTTAGTTGTCTGTGATTTGCCTTTTCTCAGCTATCAGGAAAGTGTCAGTCAGGCAATTCACTCGGCAGGAAGGATGTTAAAGGAAGCAGGAGTGCAAGGGGTAAAATTAGAGGGAGGTTATCCCGCTATGATCGAGACTATTAGCCGTTTAACCGAGATAGGCATCCCTGTTATGGGTCATATCGGATTAACTCCCCAGTCGGTCCATCGGTTAGGATACCGTCAGCAGGGAAAAACTCCATCGGATGCACAAAGATTAATCGAGGAAGCTTTAGCCTTGGAGAAAGCGGGAGTATTTGCCCTGGTTTTGGAACATATTCCCGCCAATTTAGCCGCTACTATTACCGATAAATTGACTATACCGACGATTGGTATCGGTGCGGGGGAGGATTGTGATGGTCAGGTGTTAGTAACGGCGGATATTCTAGGATTAACCGAAAAAGCTCCCCCTTTTGCCAAAGTTTATGCTAATTTAAGCGAGACAATTACAAAAGCAGTGGTGGAATTTGCCAAGGATGTGAGGGGAAATGAATAGCGGCGAAAAAGCTACTTTTGGGGCCGGCTGTTTTTGGAAAACCGAGGACTCATTTCGGCGTTTACCCGGGGTTTTAGCGACTTCTGTGGGTTATATGGGGGGAAATTTCCCCAATCCTAGTTATCTCGATGTGTTATCGCGAATTACCGGTCATGCGGAAGTGGCACAAATTGCCTATAATCCCCACGAAATAAGCTACGAGGCGTTATTAGCCGTTTTTTGGTCAATCCATGATCCGACTCAGTTAAATCGCCAAGGACCGGACCGGGGAGAACAATATCGATCGATTATTTTTTATCACACCCCGGAACAAAAGTTAATCGCCACTGCTTCCAAGCGTCAACTACAACTATGGGGAAAGTTTCAGCAGGATATCGTTACTTTGATCGAACCCGCAGGAGATTATTATCTGGCTGATCAGTCCCATCAACAGTATTTAGAGAAAAAACTGCCGCGAGCGGTCGAGGATTTCTAGAAGAAAACATAAAGACAGGTTCGGGGTATAATGTAAAGTTGCTTTCGCAGGAGATCAGGAAAAATGCCCGAGGCGGTCGGAGTCATTCAAACGTTGGGTTTTCCCCCCGTTTTAGCGGCGGCGGATGCCATGGTTAAAGGGGGACGAGTCACCCTAGTTTATTTTGATCTAGCGGAAAGGGGCGAATTTTTGGTGGCGATTCGTGGTCCGATTTCCGAGGTTAAACCAGCAGTAGAGGCAGGATTAGCGGCGGCGATGACCGCTTTTGGTGGTAATGTGGTCAGTCATTACATCGTACCGAATCCTCCAGAAAATGTACTGGCAGTTTTACCAGTGCAGCATACGCCTAAGTCAGACCGTTTTCGCAGTTAATTTCCCTAGGGATTTGCCCCAAACTAGACTATAGTTAAAGACTGGAAAATAGATTGGATTCTATCAATTAAACTTATCGGATTTTTGTTATTAGGAGTTAATTTATGACAGCCCAACCCGCGGTGGGATCGATCGAGACCAAAGGTTTCCCCGGTATTCTAGCGGCCGCCGATGCGATGGTAAAAGCAGGACGGATCACGATTGTTGGTTATTTAAGGGCAGGAAGCGCCCGTTTTACCCTCAATATTCGTGGGGATGTACAGGAGGTAAAAACCGCTATGGCTGCCGGCATTGAAGCGGTCAATAAAACCGAGGGGGCAGCTTTAGAAACCTGGGTAATTATTGCCCGTCCTCACGATAACGTGGTGGCTATTTTACCGATCGATTATAGCGAGGCAGTGGAACCTTTTCGCGCTGCTGCCGACGGTGCGATCGCTCCAATTCGTCGTTAATATTCAAGGTCAATTTTTTGTGCTCGGTTGGAACTTGTCTAGTTCCAACTTAGTTTTTAATGATGATTTAAGTTTTAGTCAAAAAACCGAATTTGATAATTGCTGCAACAGTTGCACCGATAACAGTGACTATCAAAGCCCATATTTGAGCCGTTGCCCTTTCTTTCAAGTCTTTGACATCTTCTTTGAGTTGGGAAACTTCGGTCTCTATTTTCGGCAATACTTCTAGCTTTATTTCTATTCCCTTCAGGTTTCTGATATCGTCTTTGAGTTGGGAAACTTCGGTCTCTATTTTCGGCAATACTTCTAGTTTTGTTTCGATTCCCCTCAGGTTTCTGATATCGTCTTTGAGTTGGGAAACTTCGGTCTCTATTTTCGGCAATACTTCTAGTTTTGTTTCGATTCGCTCTAACCGATTGTCAAGTTTAGCGAGAATATCTTTTAAGTCAGTTTCAATGATAATAGGGTTACTCATGGGGAGATTCCTAGATTTTTATGGCTTTGTTTATCGTCAGATTTGGGAATCGCCGTCTGTTTTACGGCGGCGAGGATGTCAGGTCTTACTCGACTCGATTAGAGCGCTGGTCAACCCTTCTAGGGTGTATTCTCGCGCCTCGATATCAACACGACCAAATAACTCTTGACAGGTTTTTGAAGTTTGCGGACCGATAGAAGCCAGACAAACTTTTTCTAATAGGGAATTAACCGATAATTCTCCCATTTCTTGCAGCAATAACTGATAAAAATTCTGGACGGTTTTGGAACTAGCAAAGGTGACTATATCGACTTTTTCATCTCGAAACGCTTCCCAGATCTGACTATCCATGCGCGCGGGACATCCGGAATCATAGGCGGCCACTTCCGTCACCTGACCAGCTTTGGCCGTTAATTCCTTAACCAAGACTTCTCTCCCTCCCGTTTCCACGCGCGGAAAGAGGAATTTTTGCCCCCTAATCGGGTCGGGAAACTCGTTTACCAAAGCATCAGCGACAAAATCCCCCGGGATAAAATCCGCCTTTAATCCTCGTGAGTGCAAAACTTGGCTGGTTTTTTTGCCCACCACGGCGATTTTTACGGTCGCTAAAGCCCTAGCATCTTTTCCCCAAAATGTCAAGCGATCAAAGAAAAAATTAACAGCATTGGCAGAAGTTAAAATCAGCCAATCAAACTTTTTTAACTCACCGATGGCATCGTCTAAACCTTGCCAACTGGAGGGGGGACGAATCTCTAAAGCGGGCATTTCTAGGACTTCTGCGCCTTGATTTTGCAAAATTTCGCTAAATTGACTCGTTTGCTCGGCGGCACGGGTAATAACAATAGTTTTACCTCCTAGGGGTGGGGGAGAGGACATAATCGCCAGAGCCACAACTTGACCAATGACCATAATAGAGGGTGAGAGGGACACCCCGGCGGTTTGAGCGAGAATATTTTCTAAAGTGCCGCGCCAAATTTGTTGATCCTTGCGTCCCGCCTGGCGGATAATAGCGATCGAGTCGTGAATATTACGCCCATTTTGGCATAATTTCTCGATAATTTGCCCTAAAGACTGACCGGCCATCAATAGCACCAGCGTATCAATTTTAGCTAAAGCTGACCAATCGAGAGACTGGGGATCGTGAGCGCTCAAGACCGCAAAACAGCGACTAATATCCTTTTCGGTCAGGGGAATTCCGGCCAATAAAGGAGCGGCCAAAGCGGAGGAAATTCCAGTTATCAGTTCAAAATCACAGCCAGCCTGCTTTAGGGCTAACATTTCAGGATATACTCGCCCAAAAACCCCCGGATCACCACTTTTGAGCCGAATAACTCGTTTTCCCTCTTGACAATAATTAACCAATATCCGATTAATCTGATTTTGCTCGGCGCCGGGTTGTCCTCCCCGTTTGCCCACATCGACTAAAATACAGGTTTTCGGCACGAGGGAGAAGATTTGATTATCCACTAGGGCATCATACAGCAAAACCTCGGCCGTGGCTAAAATTGCTCGCGCTTGCAGGGTGAGAAAACTGCTCTGACCGATTCCCGCACCGAGAAGATAAACTTTACCCCGGGGATAGACGACTCCTGACATAATCGCAAATTTGGGTTTAATCTTTAATTTAGCACTGGAGAACTCAAGGGCGCAGCGACCGGAGAAGATACAAACTACTAACGCAACAAGGGCAGCAGTAAAGTGACGAAATAATATACTAGGGGAGCGGTGAACACATAACTATCAGTGCGATCGAGTATACCACCGTGACCGGGGATTAACTGCCCGGAATCCTTGACTCCGGCATCGCGTTTCATCATCGATTCGGTCAAATCACCCAATAAACTGACAATACCAATTAATAAGCCCAAAATTAAGCCGGTCAGCTGCCAATAGGGCCAATCTAAATACCAAGCACCCAACTCGGCGATCGCTATACTGCCTAAAATGCCAAAAAAGGAACCTTCCACGGTTTTTTTGGGACTAATCAGCGATAAACTGGTTTTCCCTAACCATTTTCCCATGATATAAGCTCCGATATCGGCGGCCCAAATGCAACCGAAAGCTAGAAAAGTCACCGTCAAAGCGGCCGGGAATAATTTCGGTTCCATCCACGATTCTGGCCAATATCCCATCAAGGGTAAGTTACTGGCCATAGCCACGGGACTACTTTCAGGAGAAAAACCGACCCGTAAACGAATCCAATAACTAGGTAAGTAACCACCATAAAACAGACCGAGAATTGAGGTGGAAATGTCGGCAATTGTCGCCATTTTTGGCTGAAAGAGCAGATAAAAACAAATTAACGCCCCAGCAAGGGGAAACATGGCATCGGTGAGGGGGGCTGCCATAGTTGCCGTCAGTAGTAATAATTGCGAAACTACGAGAGTGGTTTTAGCGGCCGGTTCAATGCCTTTAGCGCGAACTAAGCGAAAATACTCCAATTGTCCCAAAAAGACGATAACACCGATGCCGAGGGTGAAATACCAACCCCCAACGATAATAATTCCCAGTGCGAAGGCAATAGCAAAAATAGCGCTGACAATGCGTGGCCAAGGCATGGTTAATCCAGAGAAGTTAGGCGGCATTGTTCTAATTATATAGATTAAGAAAACTTTATGGAAGGTTATCCCCAATTAAAGTTTATCGCCACTCAGGATGAACATGGGATCAACGGCGGCAAAAACTTGGTGAATACCCCTAGTTTCTAGGCGATTTACTGCCGCTTGGACGATCTCGATATTACGCGCCTGTAAATTAGAAAAGCCTTCGGAAAATTGATAGAGGGTTTCTAAATTATTGGCCGTAGCCACGATGCGGCCGTTGGGTTTCAGGTATTGCCACACTTCTTGCAGGACTGATTTAATCGGTTTGCCGCCCTCGATACAGACGCGATCGGGTGCTAGGGATATATTGGCTAGACAATCGGGAGCGCTGCCTTCAAAAACCGTAACATTTTTTACCCCGAAGCGATCGCAATTACGGCGGATTAAACTGGCCACTTCTTCATCCCTTTCAATGGCAATAATCGGACTATTGGGGCATAATAAGCCAATTTCAACGGGAATAGTGCCGGTTCCTGCCCCGATATCCCAGAAAACCCCCCCATCACCTAACCTCAAAGCGGAAATCATCAATAATCTCACCTCGCGTTTACTCAAGGGAATCCCAGGCAAACGTTCAAACAATTCATCGGGAATACCGGGGGTTTTATATAACCAAGTCATCGAAAATTTTGGGTCTGAAACCCCGTCGTTCTACGACGGCTTTACTGTTAAATACTAGCGCATTTACACGATATATGCTAGAATGTAAGACATGGAGAAAGCCTATTGGTTCCGATTTTACCCAACACCAGAACAAGAGGCGCTATTGCGGCGCACTTTGGGCTGTGTAAGATTAGTTTACAATAAAGCTCTCCATCTCAGAACACAAGCATGGTACGAAAG
>NZ_JADBRW010000264.1:0-3217 GCF_020247025.1 Microcystis sp. M109S1 | reverse complement strand
CATTGGCTTTCATCCTCCTGTACTTCGACAATTGACGGATTATGCAGTAGGATAGACTCGTTTATCCTACTGCAATTAATCTTGGTTAGCTGTCTGTTGTTTGAGAGTTATCTGTGGGTGACTTTGCTTTTTTTGATAGGACACATTTTACTTTTGTTGCGGCTAAACCTAGTCCGAGTAAACCTAAACCCAAGATATTAGACGGCTCAGGGATAGTCACTTGTGTAGGAGAATCAAGTCGGGCGATCCAACCTTCGTTCTGACCGCTAGGATTCGTGCCGTACCCAACGATCGTCAGTCCGTCGGCGGAGATTCCCTTTGCTTCAGATAGCTGCCATCCCGTCAAATTCAACCCGAAATCGGTGGTGAGAACGTCTTGAAGATTTCTCATCCCGCCAGAACTCGTCCATCGAAACGCCTCTTCCCCGCTCGCGGAAGTGCCCCGACCGACGACGACGGAGCCATCGCCCGATACCCCGTTAGCAAAGCTACTGAAATTTCCGCCGGGAAGGTCGCCGAGACCCACCATTCCCCCAGAACTCGTCCAACGGAACGCCTCTTGCCCACTCGCGGTAAAGCTGTAACCGACGATGGCGGAGCCATCGCCCGATACTCCGTTGGCAAAGCTAGCGAAAATCCCGCCGGGGAGATCGCCGAGACCCACCATTCCCCCTGAGTTCGTCCAGCGGAACGCCTCATACCCGCTCGCGGAAGTGCCGAAACCGACGACGACGGAGCCATCGCCCGATATCCCGTAAGCAGTGCTAGAGATAAACCCGCCGGGGAGGTCACCGAGACCGACTATCCCCCCGGATGCTGTCCAGAGGAACGCCTCTTGCCCGGTCACGACATTGCCCAAACCGACGACGATGGAGCCATCGCCCGATACCCCTAAAGCAACGCTCGCGAAAGCCCCACCGGAGAGGTCACCGAGACCGACCATCCCCCCAGAACTCGTCCAGCGGAACGCCTCCAACCCGCTCGCAGAATTGCTGGAACCGACGATGACAGAGCCATCGCTCGATGCCCCGTAAGCAAGGCTACCAGAATTCCCTCCGGGGAGATCACCGAGACCGATCATCCCACCTGAGTCCGTCCAACGGAACGCCTCGTTTGCGCTGCTTGCGGAATAGCCGTAACCGATAACGACGGAGCCATCGCTCGATACCCCGTAAGCTCGGCTAGAGAAACCCCCGCCGGGGAGGTCGCCGAGACCTTGAAAGGAGGCGGCATGGGCGGGACTGGCGAGAGCGATCGCTGAAGTCACGAGGGCGATTCCGAAGAGAGTTTTGTTTTGGTTTTTCATGGTTTTTGATGTTTGAAATAAGTGGGGTTTGAGAGAATACGATCTTCGTGGGGCAAAAGTGTTACTTAATCGATACGTTCATCTAGTCGATACGGACTTTACTCTATGCGTGTCGATCGCAAGGCTTCTTAGCTATTCAAGAAGAACAAAATTTTTTCTCGGGTAGGCACGGGGATTTTCGTCAGAAATCCCCATCGCATACCGATCAACGTTTCTTGTATTTTGTCGCCAGTCCCAGCAAGGAAACCAAACCGATCGCAAAAACGGAGGAAGGTTCGGGGGTGCTGGTAGAAGATGTCGCGTTTAGGCGGGCGATCCAGCCTTCGTACTGACCGCTAGGATTCGTGCCGTACCCAACGATCGTCAGCCCATCGGCGGAGATCCCCTGCGCGCGCGATAGTTGCCATCCCGTCAGATTCAACCCAAAATCAGTGGTGAGAACATCTTTAAGGCTTCTTATCCCCCCTGAGGTCGTCCAGCGGAACGCTTCGTACCCGTTCGCAGAGTTGCCGAAACCGATGACGACGGAGCCATCGTCCGATACCCCGCTAGCATAGGTATCGACACTCCCGCCGGGGAGGTCACCGAGACTGACGATCCCTCCTGCTTGAGTCCAGCGGAACGCCTCAATTCCGCTCGCGGAAGTGCCGTAACCGACGACGATGGAGCCATCGCTCGATATCCCGTAAGCACCGCTACCGAAACCCCCGCCGGGGAGGTCACCGAGACCGACCATCCCCCCTGAGTTCGTCCAGCGGAACGCCTCATTCCCTGTCGCGGGAAAGGCGACACCGACGACGACCGAGCCATCGCCCGATACCGCTGAAGCAGCGCTCTGGGAAACCCCACTGGGGAGGCTACCGAGACCGACGATCCCCCCTGCTTGAGTCCAGCGGAACGCCTGGAAATTGCTCGCGGAATGGCTGTTGCCGACGACGACAGAGCCATCGCCTGATAAGCTAAACGGCTTTTACTTCGGATCACCGATATAGACTCCAAAAGGGTTATAGCTATTGGATCATGCAGGTTAAGCGCCGTTTAGCTTACCCCCTGAGCCACGCTATAGAAAGTCCCGCCGGGGAGGTCACCGAGACCGACGATTCCCCCTGCTTGAGTCCATCGGAACGCCTCCAACCCGTTCGCGGAATAGCTGTAACCGACGACGACGGAGCCATCGCCCGATACCCCGTTAGCAGATCCCTGGAAAGTCCCGCCGGGGAGGTCACCGAGACCGACGATCCCCCCTGCTTGAGTCCAGCGGAACGCCTCGTTCCCGCTCGCGGAATAGCTGGAACCGACGACGACGGAGCCATCGCTCGATACCCCGTTAGCCCGGCTATCGAATCCCCCTCCGGGGAGGTCGCCGAGACCTTGAAAGGAGGCGGCGTGGGCGGGATTGGCGAGAGCGATCGCTGAAGTTGCGAGGGCGATTCCGAAAAAAGTTTTGTTTTGGCTTTTCATAGTTTTATTGTTTGGTATGGACTGGGCTTGTAATAATTAACATAACTCATATGACAAGCTAAATCACTCAATGAAACTGCATGAAAAAATCGAAGAAAGAAATTCCGATTTCAATCATGAATAGAAAATCCTTTTCGAGATAATGTTTTAAATCTATTGGTGGTTCTTTTCAGAGCTAGTTTTTTCCGGATATGCTGGTAAATCATCCAGAGAAAGCAATGTCAAAAAACTTAACTTAGTTTCATTGACTTTCTCCAAAAAAACCAACACCTTTCCCTCAGACATCTCAGCATTAATCTCCACAAAAACAGGCTCTTCGGTAATTGTTATGCAAATAATTAACTGAAAATAAAATTAGATAAGAGAGCCTACGCCCAAAAGTAGCTGAAATTCATATAAAGAAGGACTTAAGGCACAAATAGGTTAATACCAAAAGATAGACAATTGAGT
>NZ_JADBRW010000263.1:0-13975 GCF_020247025.1 Microcystis sp. M109S1 | reverse complement strand
TGTCAGTCTGTAGAGCGACCATAAGACCAGAACAGATTTACTCTGTTAAGGCAGGTGCGGAACCCCGCAAGGGAAAGAAGCAGAAACCTAAATCGTGAGGTTTGGGAATCACCGTCCGTTTACGGCGGTGAGGATGTCAATGTTTAAGTCTTGAAAAGTAATCTAGACAAGAATTTTAGACCCTTAGTCCCTTGACTAATGAATATCCTGAAATACCTTCAGAATCAAGGTTCTAGATCTAGATGACAGTTCCTAGTTTTTTGTGATATTATTATGAGGTAAGCCTTAAAAGCCAAAGACGATTAAACTTGCCGTAAAATTCGGGTAACACAAGCGTACTTGCCTACTCGGTTATTAAGGGGAGACCTAAACGGGCAGTTGTTAGCTCAAGAATACCCGTCGGCTTAAGGCGGGGATTATCAATGGTATTTACTAGATTTCAACTATGACAGTTACTGAAACTCAAACAAGAAGAGCCGTCCTCTGCCTCCGCCCCGGTCAATTTGTTGTTACGCCTTCGATTGATCAAATTGCCACCCGCGCCTTACGTTATCTAAACTCTGGTTTTTCCATTCATCTATGTGGCCCAGCAGGAACGGGAAAAACCACATTGGCAATGCATCTGGCCAATTGTTTAGCCAGACCTGTGATGCTGCTCTTTGGCGATGATGACTTTACCAGTTCCGATTTAATTGGTAGCCAGTCTGGTTATACCCATAAAAAACTGACGGATAACTATATCCACAGCGTTCTCAAAGTTGAAGACGAGCTAAAACACAATTGGGTGGATTCTCGGTTAACAATGGCCTGTCGCGAGGGGTTTACCCTAGTTTATGATGAGTTCAATCGTTCTCGACCTGAGGTCAACAACGTTTTACTCTCTGCCTTGGAAGAAAAAATTCTCACCCTGCCGCCAACTAGCCATCAACCCGATTACCTACAAGTCAATTCTCAATTTCGGGCAATTTTCACCTCCAACCCAGAAGAATACTGTGGGGTTCATGCTACCCAAGATGCTTTAATGGATCGGTTGGTAACCATTAATATGCCTGAACCAGATCAACTGACTCAGACTGAAATTCTTGCCCAAAAAACGGGGATTGGTCGAGAAGATGCTTTATTTATTGTCAACCTCGTCAAAAACTTTCGTTTGAAAACTGCGACTGAAAAAACGTCAGGTTTGCGCTCTTGTTTAATGATTGCTAAAGTCTGCGCCTCTCACGATATTGTGGCCAACTCCGATGATGCCGACTTCCGTGATATCTGCGCCGATGTTCTCTTGTCCCGCACAAGCTTACCTATTGATAGCTCAAGAGCTATTTTATGGGAAATCCTCGACGACAATCTGGTAGAATCCTTATCCGTTGGAGATGAAGAGGAGCCTTCCGATGCCCAAGCGTCAACTTCTGAGCCTTCCACAGGAAATCAATCGATCAAAGCCATTCAATCTTTACTGCGAACGAACTTGCTGAAGCAAAAAGACTAGATTTTATACTCTTATTGGGTGAAACCAACCGTGACTTCTTCCACTTTTGCTGGCTCGCTCAAAACCCAATCAAACAACTCCCTGAAAACAGCAACTCAAGGTTCGAGTTTGGCGGATATCCTTGAACGAGTTTTAGATAAAGGAATTGTGATTGCTGGCGATATTTCAGTTTCGATCGCCTCCACTGAACTTCTAAATATCCGCATTCGTTTGTTAATTGCCTCTGTTGATAAAGCAAGGGAAATGGGAATCAACTGGTGGGAAGGGGATCCCTACCTCCATAGCCAATCCCAAGCTTTACTAGCAGAAAATCGGGAACTTTCACTCCGACTCCAAACCCTAGAAACCGAGCTTGAAACCTTAAAATCCTTAACCCAATTGAGTGCAATGGAGAGCCATGATCCCAGTCCGAACGATGAAGCACATTCCTCAGATGCGTGAAATTCCTCACTTGAATCCTCAAAGGTTAGGAAATTTACACGAGACGATTGCCCCCCTTGATAAAGCAAGGGAAACGGCGATTAACGGCTTGCAAGGTTATCCCTACCTCCCTAGCCAATGCCAAGCTTTATTCGCAGAAAACCTGGAACTTTCACGCCGACTTCAAGCCTTAAAATCCTTAGCCAAATTGAGTGTAATGGAGAGCCGTGATAGCAGTCCGAACGAGCAGGCACATTCCTTATATACATTGAAATTCCTCCGGTAAGGAAGTTTATGCCAGTTAACGATTGCCTCTGTTGATAGAGCAAGGGAGATGGCAATTAATGGGTGGGAAAGCGACCCCTACCTCCCTAGCCAATCCCAAGCTTTATTGGCAGAAAATCGGGAACTTTCACGCCGACTTCAAACCTTAAAATCTTTAACCAAATTGAGTGCAGAGGAAAGTTGACATTGTTTAATTACATCATTATTTTCCCTCAGATAAAATTTCTTGGCCAAGCTCCCCACTAGAGACTTACCGTCAAAAACTGCTCATTTACCAATTCCAACCATGACACTTGCTTGCACACCTTACGATTCTGATAATCAAGCCTTGCTGACCCGTCCAGAAAGTAACAGCCAAGCCGGTTTAGCCCCTTTACTGTTAACTGTCGTGGAACTGGTACGCCAATTGCTCGAAGCCCAAATCATTCGCCGGATGGAAAAAGGGGTTCTCAGTGAGTCTGATTTAGATAGAGCTGCCGAAAGTATCCAAAAATTGCAAGAACAAATTCTCCATTTGTGTGAAATTTTTGAGGTTGAGCCAGAAGAGTTAAATGTCCACCTAGGAGAGTTTGGAACTCTTTTACCTGAAGCAGGGAGTTATTACCCCGGAGAGGAGGGTATTAAGCCTTCTGTGTTAGAATTAGTGGATCGACTTCTCAATACGGGAGTTGTTGTGGAAGGAAATGTTGATCTGGGTTTAGCGAAACTGGATCTAATTCATCTAAAGCTTCGTTTGGTTTTAACTTCTCAGCCGGTTTAATTTGGGAGAATACTGATGACAGTGGGTCTTTATTTATATGGAATATTTCCCGAACCAGTTCCTGACCAACTAGGTTTGCAAGGGATTGATAATGAGCCAGTTCACAGTGAGATGATTGAGGGTTTTAGTTTTCTCTACTCCCTTGCTCATAAGGAAAAGTATTTGGCATCCCGTCGCTATTTAATTTGCCATGAAAAAGTATTAGAAACTGCCATGGAAGCAGGGTTTACAACCTTGTTACCACTGCGTTTTGGGTTAGTTATAAAAAACTGGGAATCCGTCACCGAACAACTAATTAATCCGTATAAAGACCAACTGAAAGAATTATTTGCTAAACTGTCAGGCCAACGAGAAGTTAGCATTAAGATTTTTTGGGATAATCAGTGGGAATTACAAGCGGCTTTGGAGTCTAATCCTAAGTTAAAGCAAGAACGGGATGCGATGATGGGGAAAAACTTAAATATGGAAGAAATTATCCATATAGGTCAAATGATTGAAGGCACTGTATTTCAACGGAAACAAGACGTTATTCAAGTCTTTAGAGATAAATTAAATCATCGCGCCCAAGAGGTGATTGAAAGCGATCCGATGACGGATGACATGATTTACAATGCAGCTTATTTAATTCCCTGGGACCAAGAGCCGGAATTTAGCCAAAACGTTGAAGCGATCGATCAGCAGTTTGGTGATCGCCTAAGAATTCGCTATAACAATTTAACCGCACCCTATACTTTTGCCCAACTTATCTAAGGAGAGTATTTGTTATGTTTCTCGATCTTTTATTTCTTCCTGTTACCGGTCCTATTGGGGGTCTGATCTGGATTGGGGAAAAAATTCAAGAGCGTGCAGATATAGAATATGATGAGTCTGAAAACTTGCACAAATTATTATTATCCTTACAACTAGATTACGATATGGGCAACATTTCCGAGGAAGAGTTTGAAATTCAGGAAGAAGAACTTTTATTAAAAATTCAAGCCTTAGAAGAAGAAGAGGCGGCAGAAGACCAATCTGAATCTTCTCTCTAAAATTTTTCTATACGTCCCACGTTCAGAACTGACAATCTTTCCCACCCTATAGGCCATGAACAAAATCACAAATTGTAGCGGCGCTTAGTAAGGGCGGCTTTGACAAGCTCAAGAACTCGTTGAAGCTTGGTCAGAACTAGCCCTTGATTAAGCCTTAATATTCTAGGTAAAAAGCTTGGAAATTACTAGAATTATTAGAGGAGTGAGCAACAGTTTTGGGGGAATCAGGTTTTTTAGCTAAACTAGGAGGATTGACTGTACGCAAATTTTGAATACTTTGTTCTGTAGTCTCAATTTGATCTGTCACAAACGTCAGACGACTTTTTAACTGCTGAATCTGCCGCTCCATTATTTCTAATTTTTCTTGGATACGTTGTTTTTCAGTAATTAACTTATAAAGCTCAAGTTGCTGATCTGCTTCAGATTGTTTCCGAGGCATAGTGCTAATTTTAGATCTAATTGATCTGGGTGAACGAGTGGTTGTCATAACAATCCCTGAATAACTTAAAATATTCTAGCATATCAACGCCCCAATATAAAAACTTGTAAAAAATCGTAAATTTTCTTTTGGTAAACCCTATGAAATTGTACAATCTATATACTTACGCTTTTTTGAAAACCCCAATAGAAAGCCTAACATTACCCGTTGGAATGGCTAACCCATTGTTACTGATAACTGGTGGAGACCTCTCGGCTGTAGTCGAACCCGAAGTTTGTTTAGACACTTTACAAAATGATGATGAACGCTTGATTCAATCCGTTTTATGCCATGATCGAGTCATCTGTGAATTATTTCAACAAACCACTATTTTACCCTTACGTTTTGGCACATCTTTTTTAGAGGCAGAAAATTTACTGACTCATCTTTGTTCTCATGCCCAAGAATATCAAGAAAAAATTGAAGAAGTTGAGGGAAAAGGAGAATATCTTTTAAAATGTATTCCCCGTAAGCTAGAGGAGCCTGTACTCTTTTCTGAAAGCAGGGGCAGACAATATTTTTTAGCCAAAAAACAGCTTTATGAAGCCCAACAAGATTTTTATACTTTGCAAGGTTCAGAATGGCAAAATTTCGTGCATTTAGTGACCCAAAGCTATCCGTCAACGAGGATTATTACTGCTCCAGGTACAGAATCACGAATTTATCTTTTAGTTAATTTTCAAGAAGAACCTTTGCTAATCGAGCAAGTCTTGCATTGGCAGAAAGTCTGCCCCCGTTGGCAATTACAATTAGAACAAGTTTCTCCCCCCTATCACTTTACTTAACTTGATTTTTCTATGACTAACTTTAACTTGGTAAATAACTCTCTAAGTCGTTATGACACTCGACATTTAGTTATGTTTAGTGGCAAAGGAGGAGTGGGAAAAACTACTCTTTCCTGTGGATTTGCTCGCCGTTGGGCTAAATTATTTCCCGAAGAACAAATCCTATTAATCTCAACAGATCCGGCTCATTCTTTAGGGGATGTATTGCAAACAGAAGTTAGCGATCAAGCATCACCTGTAAAAGACTTATCCAACTTAAAAGTTAGGGCATTAGATGCGGAAAAATTGCTCTTAGAATTTAAAGAAAAATACGGAAAATTTTTAGAAATTTTAGTAGAACGGGGCAGTTTTGTTGAAGGAGAAGATTTAACTCCTGTTTGGGATTTAGACTGGCCAGGTTTAGATGAAATTATGGGTCTATTAGAAATTCAACGATTACTTATTGACAATGTTGTAGATCGAATTGTTGTTGATATGGCTCCCTCTGGTCATACCTTGAATTTATTGGGAATTAAAGACTTTTTAGAGATTATTTTAAATTCTCTAGAGTTGTTTCAAGAAAAACATCGTGTTATTTCGCAAACTTTTTCAAAAACCTACAATGCCGATGATGTGGATGACTTTTTAGTGAAAACACAAGCAGAATTAACCGAAGGCAAACGAATTCTACAAGATCGGGATTTTACCCTTTGTTTAATTGTGGCAATTGCCGAACCGATGAGTTTAGTAGAAACCGAACGATTGCTCAATAGTTTGCATCACTTAAATATTCCCTGCGGCAGCTTATTTATTAATCGAATTCTAACGGATCCTAAGCAAAATTTAGATCGCTATAGTGAGCAACAGCAACTCCTCGATAAATTCCTAAAAATTCCGGGTCAAGAGACAATTTTCACCCTGCCCCAACAATCAAAAGAACCCCTAGGAGGTGAAGCATTAGATCAGATCATGAGTCAAATTAAAATCATCGAAAAAGTAGAATTTACTACCCCGCCTCCTATTCAATGGCCGCAAAAAATTCTGCCGAGTTTTAGTGATTTTATTGACGACAAACGCCAACTCATTATCATTGGTGGCAAGGGGGGGGTGGGAAAAACAACCGTTGCCGCGGCCATTGGTTGGGCGTTAGCTAATCGTCATCCCGATCAAAAAATTAGAATTATTTCTATTGATCCAGCGCATTCTTTGGGAGATGCCTTTGGGACAAAGTTAGGACATCAATCCACACAATTAACTGATAATTTAAGTGGTCAAGAAGTTGATGCTGATATCATTTTAGAAAAATTTCGGGATGATTATTTATGGGAACTGGCAGAAATGATTAGTGGTGAAGGTAACGAAGAAGGAAACATCAAACTAGCTTATACTCCAGAAGCTTGGCGACAAATTGTAGCTCAATCTCTGCCAGGAATTGATGAAATGTTATCCCTAGTAACAGTGATGGATTTATTAGACCAGAAACAACAAGATTTGATTATTTTAGATACGGCTCCTACCGGTCATCTCCTGCGATTTTTGGAAATGCCAACGGCTTTAGGAGATTGGTTAAGTTGGATTTTTAAGCTTTGGATGAAGTATCAAAATGTCTTAGGGCGTGTAGATTTAATGGGACGATTGCGAACCTTAAGACAACAAGTGATGTATGCCCAGAAAAAACTAAAAGACCCCCAACATACAGAATTTATTGGAATTTTGCAAGCCCAAGATGCTATAGTTGCCGAACAACTGCGATTGACAGCATCTTTGAAAAAAATGGGAATCTATCAACGTTACGTCGTGCAGAATCGTTATCACGCTAATGAGGAAATTGATCGGGATTTATTCCCAGATCAAACTTTGCTCCGCTTACCCAGTTTACCCCGGTCAGTAGAACCTCTAGCCCGGGTAAAAGGCGCAGCAGATCTGTTATTTTAAAGGTAATTAGTCTGATCAAGTCGGACTTCTTAACCCCATCTATTACCCAGTACCCATCTTTCACTTGACTCAGGAGAAATTTTATGGCAGAATTATTCAAAGGATTTGAGCAATTAGTCGAACTGGCTAAAATCTTGGAAGAGAAACTGGAAAAAGGGGAAATTAAAACCGAAATGCAATTTAATTCTCGTCCCTTGAGTAATATTCCCCGTTCTGGCGGTATTCCCCGTTCAGGGGGGGTTTCTCGTCCGAGCAATTCTGGCGGGGATGATTTTGAGGTCAATCGCCATCGCTCATCCTCCACTGATTCAGAGGTTAAAGACACTGTGACACCGCCCGAAGGACCGACCACGGCTTCCCTTAAAGATGTTGGTGGCTTGACGGAAGTGATTAAAGAACTCAAAGAACTAATTGCCATTCCTCTGAAACGCCCTGACTTGTTGGCCAAGTTAGGACTTGAACCCACTCGCGGAGTTCTCTTAGTCGGACCCCCTGGAACCGGTAAAACCCTGACCGCCCGTGCTTTGGCCGAAGAACTCGGTGTTAACTATATTGCCTTAGTCGGACCAGAGGTGATCAGCAAATATTATGGGGAAGCCGAGCAAAGACTGCGGGGAATTTTTGAGAAAGCCAGTAAGAATGCGCCTTGTATCGTTTTTATTGACGAAATTGATAGCATGGCACCCGACCGCAGTAAAGTTGAAGGGGAAGTAGAAAAAAGACTGGTGGCCCAATTGCTGGGTTTAATGGATGGCTTTGCCCAAAGTCGAGGGGTGATTGTTCTAGCGGCGACAAACCGTCCCGACCATCTTGACCCTGCCCTCCGTCGCCCTGGACGGTTTGACCGAGAAGTCCTCTTTCGGGTGCCTGACCGCAAGGGCCGTTTAGAAATCCTGCAAATTCTCACCCGTTCCATGCCCCTAGATGAATCAGTTTCCTTAGCTCTGATTGCCGATAATGCTGTGGGATTTGTCGGGTCAGATTTAAAAGCCGTTTGCCAGAAAGCGGCCTATAGTGCTTTGCGACGCCAAGTTCCTACGATTGACTCGCAAATTCCAGAAACAATGACGGTGGTCCAAGCCGACTTTTTGCAAGCCCTTAAAGAAGTTAAACCGGCGGTATTGCGGTCTGTGGAAGTGGAGTCTCCCCATGTGGACTGGGACAATATTGGCGGACTTGAACAGATTAAACAAACCCTACAGGAGTCCGTGGAAGGGGCATTACTCCATCCTCAATTATATACGCAAACCAAAGCCCAAGCTCCCAAAGGTATTTTACTTTGGGGGCCACCCGGAACGGGAAAAACCTTATTGGCCAAAGCGGTTGCCTCTCAGGCGCGAGCTAATTTTATTAGTATTAATGGACCTGAGCTTTTGAGCAAATGGGTGGGTGCGAGTGAACAAGCGGTGCGTGAGTTGTTTGCCAAAGCTCGTCAGGCAGCACCTTGTGTGGTTTTTATTGATGAGATTGATACTTTAGCACCAGCAAGAGGTCGTTATAGTGGGGATTCAGGAGTGAGTGACCGGGTTGTGGGACAAATCCTCACGGAGTTGGATGGGTTGCAAACGGGGGCAACGATTTTAGTGATTGGAGCCACTAATCGCCCAGATGCGTTAGACCCAGCCTTATTGCGAGCGGGACGGTTGGATTTACAGTTAAAAGTTGATTTACCGAATGCCTCCAGTCGTTTAGCAATTCTCGGGGTTCATAATGATGAACGTCCTTTAGAGGATGTGGATTTAGGCTATTGGGCCGAGGCAACCGAAGGCTGGAATGGCGCAGATTTAGCGTTATTATGTAACCAAGCGGCACTGATGGCAATTCGTCGTTATCGCCATCAGGGAATGACTGACCCGGCTGAGATTCGCATTACAACGGCTGATTTTAATCATGCTTACCAACTGTTGGTTGAACAGCGTGCCAATTGATTTTTTTTCCCCCTTGCTTTAGTAGGGGGGAGAATCTCAATTCAGGAAAACCATCGTAAAAAGGAAAATTTTCAAAAATGTCTGCAATAATGGGTCTAATTAGGGCTTGCTGAATAAATCTAAAAACCTTGTTGGGTAAGACTGTTAGACCTTTTGTCAATCAAAAAGTACTGGATAGGGGAGTGATCGGGGGGAAATTTAAGCACTTTTTCCCTGAAAATTAGGTAGTTGACCACCTGAAAATGGGTAAAACCCCACACCCTACACCCCACACCCCACACCCCAACCCCCAACCCCCAACCCCCAACCCCCACCGAAAAACTTTTTCAGCAGACCCTAATTATTTATTTCCCCTCTTGCATGAGTGCCTATCCTGATATGTTACCTATACTCAACGGATTTAGTATAACTTTGTCTTGATAATTTACAAAACGATTGGAACCTGAAGAAGAAAAATTATTACGGGGTTTAACTGACAGTGTTTCTCAAAAAACTGATGTTTACTTTTCCTCTTGTCTTCTTGTTGCTAATTGGTCTAAAATTTCGGCGTGAACTTGGCGAGTAATTGGATAAAAATAGGCAAGAATTAAGCTAATGATCAGAAAAAATGCCGGTAAAGGAGCAATTGCTAGGCGAATTGCTATTAAAGCACTATCTGGCTGCAGGGGAATTGCTTCTCCTGGGATTCTCGGTTTAAAACCCGATGTTTCTAGAGCAATACCGACAAGAAATAACCCCAAAGCTAAACCAATTTTTTGCAAAAGTACCATGAAAGCATAAAAAATACCTTCTCGACGTTTTCCTGTTTCTAATTCGTCTAATTCAATCACATCGGGAACCATTGACCAAGGAATTAAATAGGCCACAGATACGCCAAATCCTGCCAAAACTGCCAAAGCATACATTAAAGTTATTTCTCCTGGTTGGAGCAAAAATAAACCAATTTGGGCAATAATCCAGAATGTCATCCCTAAAAAATAGACTATCTTTTTGTCTAATTTCTGACTAACTGCTTGCCAAAAAAATAACATCACTAAAGCTGTTCCCTGTACTGCCAAAGCGACTAAACCCGATGCTGCTTCCGATAGTCTCATGTAGCTGACGACGTAGTAAACCAAAATCGAGGCGGTTAATTGTACTCCTAACCAAGCACAAAGATAGATGCCAATAACGTATAAAAAGGGACGATTACCAAAAACTATTTTTAATTGTTCTTTCAGGGGAATAGTTTCGGTATTATTATCCGCTTCTCTCTGTTTAATTGCCGCGCTATCCTTGAGATGATTTTCAGTTTTGCCATAGTAAAGGGTTAACCCCGAAACTATCCCTTCTATTCCTAATAAAATTGTGGAAATAGCGATAAAGTCTCTGGGATTCACCCCAATTTTTCCTAGTCCATAGACCGAGGAAAGCGCACCGATAACTATAAAAGCAATTGCCAAAACTTTTTTCTGGGGAGAATTGAGAATCGCTTTTGCTCCTCGTTCTTGTAAAGCTAAAGCGCACCAAATAACTGCTATAATCGACATTAAAGCACAAACTACACCTAACAATAAAAAAGCTTGATGGAGATCGTTGGCATAGGACGATGAGACGATAATATAGAGAATTAATGAGAGAATGCTGCCCCCGATGGAAAAGGCAAAACGAAAACTATTTAAGCGGGTTCTCTCATTATAATCATGGGTTAATTCAGGGGTGAGTGCCTGGTAGGGAAGATTGACTACCGTATAGGTTAAATTAAAGATAATACCGATAAAAATATAATATAAAAATAGCCATAATTGGTTATTAGTCGGGATTAACCACAGTAAAAAATAGCTAATTCCGAAGGGAATTGACCCCAATAACATCCATGGTAAGCGACGACCCCAAATAGTACGAGTTCGATCGCTCCACATTCCAATAATCGGATCGTTAATAGCGTCGAAAATTCTCACCACCATCAGCACACTACCAGCTAATCCTGCCGATAATCCTGCCACATCAGTGAGGAAAAATAGCAGGTAAAATACCGAGATATTGGCAGTGATAGCCGGTCCCAAATCGCCAGCACCATAGGCGATTTTTGTGGTTAAATTGAGTCTTTCAGAAGTCAAATGAGCCATAAAAGCAATTACAGAGATTAAAATAAGCTTAACTGTTCTGGGGGCATTTGTAACCTTTGTCAGAGCAGTTGAGGAACTTTAATTTTTTTTGTCTCTAGTAATTCCTGAAAATATCTAGCGTTAAAAAGGGAAGATTCCCCGATGACACTGGGGACAAAGAAATGGCTTTATCTTTGGCATCCGGGAAAATTCTGACTATTTCCCCGTCCTTCACTTTTTATCTATCGCCTTGACCAGCATTATGAGCTAAACTGACTAATATCAGTTATTTTAGCTATCAGCATCGGAATTCCCCTTATTCTAGCAGTTAAGTAGGTGGGTGGAATTAAATATAAGATGAACGTAGGTTGGGTTGAAGCATGAAACCCAACTCCCGCATGGGTTACGCTACCGCTAACCCATCCTACAAATAATTGTGCCTCCCTACTTACAAGCGAGAAGATCGCCCAGATTGTTCTTTTTCGGACTGTTAGCGGTTAGGAGCTATTACTGGGGAGACGATCGAAATAGATCAAGAAAGTGTGATAGTACAGATAAGAGATCGGGGAAAATTTTTTCGCCAAACCTAAAACTTTTTGACGCTGACGTTCTATTATGCCTCATATCTTCCTATTTTTAGAGATTTTTTCCCAAGAAGGCGGTATTCAATCATATATCAAGGATGTCCTGCAAGCTTATCTCACTTTGCCCGATTGCGAGGCGGCCGAGGTTTTTTTACTGCGGGATGCCCCTGATTGTCCTAATCCTTTCAAAAATCAAGGTATTACCTTTCATTACCTGAAAAATAACTCAGCAACTCTCGGACGCATTCAATTAGCCCTTAAGTTTCTAGTTTCTCTCCTCCGGAAACGTCCCCAACGGGTTTTTTGTGGTCATATAAATTTAGCCCCCCTCACCCGTCTTTACTGTCAAGCTTTAGGCATACCCTACACCGTCCTCACCTACGGCAAAGAAGTCTGGGAACCTTTACCAAATTCCCAAAAACAGGCCCTGCAAGCGGCCGAATCGATCTGGACAATTAGCCGTTACAGTCGCGATCTTATGTGTGAGGCTAACGCTATTGATCCCAAAAAAGTAGCAATTCTCCCCTGTGTGGTGGATGAGGAAAAGTTTAATTTAGGTGAAAAGTCCTTGACATTAATCAAGAAATATGATATAGAAAATGCCAAAGTTTTATTAACAGTGGCCCGGTTGTGGTCGGGGGATATCTATAAAGGGGTAGATGTAACAATTCGGGCTTTGCCGACAATTCTAGAGACTTATCCCGAAGTAAAATATCTAGTCATTGGACGTGGGGACGACCGCCCCAGGTTAGAAGCTTTAACCAAGCAGTTAGGAGTGGATAAACAGGTAATTTTCGCGGGTTTTGTCCCGACGGAGGAATTAGCCGACCATTATCGTTTAGCCGATGCTTACGTTATGCCCTCCCGGGAAGGATTCGGGATTGTTTACCTAGAAGCGATGGCCTGTGGTATTCCCGGGATTTCTGGAGATGAGGACGGTTCAGCAGAGCCGCTGCAGGATGGTTTGGTGGGGTGGCGCGTTCCCTATCGAGATGCCGAAAAGGTGGCTCAAGCTTGTTTAGAAATTTTGGCAGGTCAGGATCAACGTTGTCACCCCCAATGGTTGCGTCAACAAACTGTAACTAAATTCGGCAAAAAGACTTTACAAGCAAAATTACGGCAGTTCATCTAATTATAACTTCATTGGGCATCGTCTCCTCAATACCGGCCACTGACTAGCCAAAACCACAACTTTGTCACTCATTATTAAGATAACTGCTATACTCCTCTATGGCTTCCCCAAAAGATTTTATTAGTCCGGTCAATTCTGGTCAAAAGTTGGTCTATCCTTTTCGCAACTATCTTAACTATCTTCACGACAAATACTCTGATTTACAGACGGGTAAGATCGCCGATTATAGCGTTTCCTGTTCGCAAGAGGTACATTATAGATGTTGAAAAGCTTAATTAGCAAAAGTTTAAGTGTGCCACACAGGTGTGAGAAACGCTATATATTCCGGAATTAGCCCTAGTGGGACTTAGACAAAAAACAAATCGAGAAAAGCCTCAACTCCAATCCCCGCTTGGGATTTACTTCGAGAAGCCCAAAATCGCTGAAACCCAGATATATCAAGGAAAATCATAAATCGAGGTTAACCCTTTGTCCCGTAATGGTTTGAGCCTTTTTTGCTGACCGAAAACGCCTAAGTCCCACTAGCAGCTCCACAATGGTTTGGTATTTCGGTAATTACCTAAAATGTCGGATGAATGCCCCCGCTAGATTTTTCAACAAGATACTCACCTTTGCGGGGGATGAAATCCGACCAGAATATTAGCAACGGATCATCGGGTTAATTCCACCATCTGTGAATAAACTGTGTTATAATCTACTTAACCAATGGTCGAGAATTGTTAGATGCTAGTCGTAGAAGCAAAGCTAAAAAACGGAACACCAGAGCAATATCACCAGCTTGATGAAGCTATCAGAACTTCTCAGTTTGTGCGTAACTCTTGTGTTCGTTATTGGATGGACAATCAAGGGACAACTCGCAATGATCTCCAAAAACTTTGTGCGGTACTAGCTAACAATAAAGAGACCCCTTGGGTAAATAAATTAACCTCTCAAGCTCGTCAATCGGCTGCTGATAGAGCCTGGCAATCAATTAGTCGATTTTATCATAATTGTCGATGCTCAGATACTGGGAAAAAGGGTTTTCCTCGGTTCAAAAAACATAGTCGTTCTGTTGAATACAAACTAACAGGCTACCAACTATCTGATGA
>NZ_JADBRW010000262.1:0-7490 GCF_020247025.1 Microcystis sp. M109S1 | reverse complement strand
TTTTGTCTCTTATGCAGACTTTCGAGTTCAAGGGTTCAACTCAATCGAGCCATTCACTACCGCCCACTCAGGGGATTCAAACCAATTTCATTTTCACATAAAGCCGTCCTAAAAGGACGGGGCTTTAACCCAAAATTTTGGGTTAAAGCCCGTTTCTAATTTGCGGATAATTTTTGTCAGCGATTGTATCCTATTAACTATAGTTATTATCAGAGCGTCATGGGAAAAGTCATCGGCATCGACTTAGGGACAACCAACAGTTGTGTTGCCGTACTCGAAGGAGGTCAGCCGATTATAGTTGCCAACTCGGAAGGGGGAAGGACAACTCCTAGTATCGTGGGATTCGGCAAGGGCCAGCGCCTAGTGGGACAACTGGCCAAACGTCAAGCGGTCACTAATGCCGAAAATACCGTCTATAGCATCAAACGCTTTATCGGTAGGCGTTGGCCAGACACCGAGGTAGAAAGGGGACGAGTTGCCTATCATTGCCGACGCGGTCGCGATGATACCGTCAATATCAAAATTCGCGATCGGGAATTTACCCCCCAAGAAATCTCGGCCATGATCCTGCAAAAATTAAAGGCCGATGCTGAGGCCTATCTGGGAGAACCGATTAACGAGGCCGTGATTACAGTTCCCGCCTATTTTACCGATGCCCAACGTCAGGCCACTAAAGACGCGGGGATAATCGCAGGACTAGAAGTATTAAGAATTATTAACGAACCCACCGCCGCCGCCCTGGCCTACGGTTTAGATAAACAAAACGAAGATCAACATATCCTCGTTTTTGACCTAGGGGGAGGAACCTTCGACGTTTCCATCCTGCAACTGGGGAAGGGAGTCTTTGAAGTGAAAGCCACCGCCGGCAATAACCATCTTGGGGGGGACGATTTTGATAACCTCTTAGTGCGGTGGCTGGTGGAGAACTTTCAAAGCCAAGAAAACATCGATCTGTCCAGCGATCGCATGGCGATCCAAAGACTGCGAGAAGCCGCCGAAAAAGCCAAAATCGAGCTTTCTAGCCTGATTACCACCTCGATCAATCTCCCCTTTATCGCCGCCGACGAAACCGGTCCTAAACACCTAGAATTGGAAATAACTCGCGCTAAATTCGAGGAATTAACCAGAGAATTAGTGGAAAAAACCCTCGAACCCGTACAACAGTCCCTCAAAGATAGCGAACTGCAGCCTAGCGATATCAACCGTGTCATTCTCGTCGGCGGTTCCACCAGAATGCCCGCCGTACAGCAATTAATCTCCCGTTTCTTTTCTGCGGGCCAGATCGATCGCTCTGTTAACCCCGATGAGGCCGTTGCTTTGGGGGCGGCGATTCAAGCTGGAGTTTTAGGTGGAGAAGTGGCAGATGTCCTCCTTCTTGATGTCACCCCCCTTTCCCTCGGCATTGAAACCCTCGGCGAAGTCTTTACCAAAATTATCGATCGCAATACCACTATCCCCACCAGTAGATCTCAGGTTTTCTCCACCGCTGCCGATGGTCAAACTTCGGTGGAAATTCATGTTCTGCAAGGGGAAAGGGCCATGGCCCGGGATAATAAAACCCTCGGTAAATTTCTCCTGACGGGAATTCCTCCCGCCCCTAGGGGTATGCCACAAATCGAAGTGGCCTTCGAGATCGATGTTAACGGCATCTTGAAAGTGGCCGCCAGCGACCAAGGCACCGGCAAGGAACAAAGTATTGTCATTAGTCATACTGGAGGGCTGAAACCGAACGAAATTGAAAAAATGCGCCTAGAAGCCGAAAAATACGCCGAATTTGATCGCGGTCGTCTGCAAATGATCGATATTCGCCACCAATCCGATAGTCTTTTCTATAGCTACGAAGTCACCCTCAGGGAAAACAGCGAGTTAGTTGCCCCCGATATCCGGCAACTGGCCGACCAGAAGCGGCAACAGTTGGAAATCGCCCTGCGCGACCCTTCCATATCCCCAGAAAAGCTAAAAACCATCCTGGAAGAATTTCGTCAGATTGTCCTCGAAATCGGTACCCGCATCTACACGGGTAAACAAGAGGAAACCCAACCCCTCAACGGTACTGGTTTTCAATCGATCGATGTCACCGAAAAACTGACCCGACCCACCCGCACCCAAGCCACTTCCTCCAATACCTTCGCCAAGGGGCTAACCTTCTCCCACACTAGAACCAGAACCTATAGTAATCTGGAAACTAAATCCGGCGAATCGGGCAGTGATGATCACCCCTACGATGGCGAAGAAATGAGTGCCAGTGACTACGAGGCCGTAGATTAAAAAGGGAAAAGCCATCAGCCTTTTCAGTGATCAGTAATCAGTAATCAGTGATCAGATGTGAGTTTTCAGCTTTTTTCTCCCCTATCCCCTATCCCCTATCCCCTATCCCCTATCCCCCATCCCCTAACCCCCAGCAAAAATAGTAGGGATAACCCAACTAAACTATTATGTATAGTTTGTTAAAGTAACAACTAGACTTAAACTTTATTTATAAATTGCCAGCAGAACCATAGTCCCCTATGCCCACTGATTACTACGAAATTCTAGGTGTCTCGCGAGATGCCGGCAAAGAAGACATCAAACGCGCCTATCGTCGTCTCGCCCGAAAATACCATCCCGATGTTAACAAAGAACCAGGAGCCGAGGAACACTTCAAAGAAATTAACCGCGCCTACGAAATTCTCTCGGAACCAGAAACCCGCAATCGTTATGACCGCTTTGGTGAAGCTGGGGTTTCTGGGGGCGCTGCCGGTTTTGATCCCGACAATATGGGCGGTTTCGCCGATATCTTTGAGACAATCTTTAGTGGTTTCGGGGGCATGGGCGGCCAAGCAACCGCCCGCCGACGCACAGGCCCTACCCGGGGCGAGGATCTACGTCTCGATTTTAGACTAAAATTCCGCGAGGCTGTCTTTGGCGGCGAAAAGGAAATCCGCATCCGTCATCTGGAAACCTGTCAAAGCTGTAAAGGTAGTGGGGCCAGACCAGGAACCAGTTCCCGTACTTGTACTACTTGCAATGGTACTGGTCAGGTGCGTCGCGCCACCCGTACTCCCTTCGGTACTTTTGCTCAAGTTTCGGTCTGTCCCACCTGTGACGGTGCTGGCGAAGTGATCGAGGAAAAATGCGACGTTTGCGGCGGTTCCGGACGCAGACAGGAAACCAAAAAACTGAAAATTACCATCCCCGCAGGGGTTGACAACGGCATGAAATTGCGCGTTGCCCGGGAAGGTGACGCAGGACTTAAAGGCGGGCCGCCGGGGGATTTATTCGTTTATCTAACCGTGGAAAACGATGGGGAATTTCAACGGGAAGGTAATGATATTAAATCGGATATCACGATTAGTTATATCCAAGCGATTTTAGGATGTACCATCAAAGTTAATACGGTAGATGGCCAAGAAGACCTGACTATCCCTGCCGGTACTCAACCGAACACCGTACTGATTTTAGAAAATAAAGGGGTTCCCAAATTAGGCAATCCCGTCAGCCGCGGTGATCATCGCATTACCGTTAAAATCTCGATTCCTACCCGTGTCACCGGAGAAGAACGGGAATTGCTGGAAAAATTAGCAAAAGTTCGCGGGGAAACCGTGGGGAAAGGCGGTATCGAGGGATTTTTAGGTAATATCTTCCATAAATAATTATGACTTTAGACCTGCGCGGCACTCCCTGCCCAATTAATTTTGTCCGGACAAAATTGCAATTAGAGAAAATGCCCGCCGGGGAACGGTTGGAAGTCTGGTTAGATGCCGGGGAACCGGTCGAACAGGTTCCCACTAGCCTGACAGTGGAGGGTTATCAGATAGAATCGATCGAAGACCGAGATAGCTTTTTTGTTCTCAAAGTCTATCGCCCCGATTCCTAAATGGTAGATGCACAATTAACCGATTTATACGGCACAGTGGTGGCCGTACAGGCGAATTTCTATCAGGTACGCTTGGATTCTCCCGTTATCGGCGAGAATCTTCTCTGTACCCGTCGCGCTCGCTTGCAAAAAATCGGTCAATCGGTGATGGTTGGTGATCGGGTGCGCGTGGAGGAAGCCAATTTTGATGATCGGCAGGGTGCGATCGCAGAAGTCCTCCCCCGCAGTACCGAGATCGATCGGCCGGCCGTTGCCAATATCGAGCAGATTTTGCTAGTTTTTGCCCTTGCTGAACCCGTACTCGATCCTTGGCTGATCAGTCGTTTTTTGGTGAAAGCCGAGTCCACAGGCTTAGAAATTGCGGTCTGTGTCAATAAAATTGATCTGGGGGAACCGGAACAAATAGAGGTCTGGGGCGATCGCCTAGCTAGTTGGGGATACCGGCCTTTTTTTGTCAGTGTGGAGAAAAATAGGGGATTTGAGGCTTTATTGGCACAATTAAACCATAAAATCACTCTCTTGGCCGGTCCTTCGGGAGTGGGAAAATCGAGTTTAATTAATTGTCTAATTCCTGAGATTAATCAACGGGTGGGGGATGTGTCGGGAAAACTACAAAAAGGTCGTCACACCACCCGTCATGTGGAGTTATTTGCTTTACCAAATCGGGGTTTATTGGCCGATAGTCCGGGATTTAACCAACCGGATATTAACTGTTCACCGGAACAATTAACTTTTTATTTTCCGGAAGTGAGACAGCGTTTAGCTTTAGGAAATTGTCAATTTAATGATTGTACTCACCGTCGGGAACCTAACTGTGTGGTGAGGGGAGATTGGGAACGTTACCAACATTATTTAGAGTTTTTAGAAGAAGCGATCGCACGAGAACAGTCATTACAGAAAACTAGCACAAAAGAGTCAAGTTTAAAGTTAAAAATTAAAGAAGCAGGTCAAGAAACCTACGAACCCAAATTAGCCAATAAAAAATATCGTCGTCCTTCCCGTCGCGGCAAAAATCAAGATCAGGAACGCTACGAAAATAAAACTCTCCAAGATATTTATAATGACGATTCTGAATAGAATGGGTTGGGTTTCGTTTATCCTAAGGGTTACTTTATAAATACTGTCTAAAGATGAAAATTTAACAGCAATGATTGTATCTATGTGTTTTATCTGAACTATTTTTCATTTTTTTGTTTCTACTTTGTGATTAATTCAACTTATCTACGAACTAAATTTTTAATGGTTCTATATTGAGCTATTTTCCATGTTCCCTCGTCATTTTCAAGATTATAGCGAACTAATAAGGTAGTAAAAGCACTATTTTTTTGATCAATTTTACCCTGACTGTTATAGAGGGTTCTTTCTTCAGTAACCACCACATCAACTGTAGCTTGATCGCCAGAGGCTGTAAAATTATTAACTGAATCTATTCTCTGAACTCCATAGATATAATAAGCACCATTATTAGCTAACCATTCGGAAGAACTTTCTTGACCATCAGAGCTTTTTATTTTGTCATTATAAGCTTTACCTGTAAGTAGGGTCTGCTGAATAAATATAAAAACCTTGTTGGGTAAGACTTTTAGACTTTTGGGAAATCAAAAAGTACTGGACATGGGAGTGATCGGGGGGAGGGAAAATTCAGTGACTTTTTCCCTGAAAATTAGGTAATTGACCCCCTCAAAATGGTTAAAACCCTACACCCCACACCCTACACCCTACCCCCACCGAAAAACTTTTTGCCGCAAACCCTAAGTAATCTCAATTAATTGTTAGATAGTGGGACAGGGTTCTGGTTCTTTGTATTTTATCTTTAATTGTAACCGGCTACTTAGTTGATGATAGGTGCTGCGTTACGATGGATTGTTACCTTCAAGTCAAAGCAGCAATTTTGGCCGTCTAACGCACCCTAAGTTTTACTACTGAGGTTGATTTTTTTAAGCATTATTGACCTTCTCACCTCTAAGAGCCGAAAATAAACAGAGACGACCTAAACCTAAGATTGCTGGTGAGAAGGTTTCCTGACTGGGGGACTCTAGATTGCAACCGGCAAATTCTTGCTGTATTTCTGTTAGAAAATAAGGCCAAATGGTTAAGAAAAAATTACCGCTAAAAATTATTCGATCGATATCTTCAAGACTTTTTTGCTGTTTTTCTAACAAATCATTAATTTTTTGTCTTAAATTATCTAGATATGGTATGATGACCTTCTTATTTAAATCGGTGCGACTGACCGTCCAAGTATGACCGGCTAGAGAGGAGGTAAATTCGCTTTCTTCTTGAAGGATTAATTTAGTTAATCTAGCGGCTGCCAGTAAAGATTTTTTTAAGGGATTAGTATCGGTGAGAGCGGAGCGGGAAAGAGGCAAAAAAGAACGCCAGAGAGGATAAATTAAGTGAGAGAGTATGGCCCGTTCATAGGTGTTTTCCCCGTAGTTAAAATGGCTCAGAGCGATCGCTTGACGGGATAAAGAGCGAGTTTGCGGTGGGACTTCCACTATTGCTAAAGTGGTAGTCTCCCGCTTCCCTTCGATAACCAGTAGGGTTTGGGGTTGGGGTTGGTCGCTAGTGGGAATATGGGCCAGAGCAGTAGCGATCGCTGTTTCTAGACTAGATAGGCGATCGGGGGGTATTAGTTGCGCTGTGAGAAGGGCTTTTTTCAGGTCATCCGTGGGGGTTTCCCCGTCATCGGTGATAATAATAGCTTCTAATCGATCTAGGGCTTCCCAGAGCCAAGAATCGGTGCTAAAATCCCGATTAGATAGCCAACTAATTAGATATTCTTCCACCTGAGAGCAGGGTAAGAGATCGCTTGTTCCCGTTGCCAGACTCCAAGAAAGAGGATAAAAATCGATCAGTCCCTGGCTTTCCCGAAAAAAGACAACTTTCACCCCCTCTGGTTGCACCTCCATTCCCAGGGACCAACGGGCAACT
This sequence comes from Microcystis sp. M109S1, assembly GCF_020247025.1. Classification (NCBI taxonomy): domain Bacteria; kingdom Bacillati; phylum Cyanobacteriota; class Cyanophyceae; order Chroococcales; family Microcystaceae; genus Microcystis; species Microcystis sp. M109S1. The sequence goes on along the minus strand of NZ_JADBRW010000262.1, from coordinate 700 downwards.
TCAGGGGTTGGATCGGGCAACAATAAGGGAGAAAGCAGCACTCTGGCCGATTCTAATTGTTGACGAGTGGCGATAATTGTCTCGGAAGTAACTTCTTGCGGGTTAACTAGAGAGGAAATCACCTTGGCAAGAATCCGCTCGATCTCGGTCAGTAGGGAGGAAAAATCCTGTTTATCGGTCACTGGATAATTAAAAATACCCACAACTTTCTATTGTAGAATCACCTGCCTAAAACCGACAAAATTTAAATATTAAACTATGGAAGAAAAACGCTATCCTGCCGAAAAATCAGCAGAAATTCAAAAATTATTAGATACAGCCACTTTATTTGTCGGTTTGCCCCCTGAAACCCTCGCTCAAGTTACTTCTCATGCTGTCACCCGCACTCATCCTGCTAATCGGGCGATTTTATTAGAAAATGATTGGGGTGGTTCGGTTTACTTTATTCTGGATGGTTGGGTGAAAATTCGTACTTACGATAGTTCGGGTAGAGAAGTCACCTTAAATATCGTCGGTAGAGGGGAAATAGTCGGAGAAATGGCCGCTTTAGACGAATCTCCCCGCTCCACCGATGCTATCACCTTAACCACGGCCACAATTAGCAGTATTCCCGCCCAAGATTTTGTTAATCTGCTCAAATCGGAACCTTTAGCGGGAATTCGTCTTTCTCAGTTAATGGCCAAGCGTTTGCGTCAACTTA
>NZ_JADBRW010000261.1:0-5590 GCF_020247025.1 Microcystis sp. M109S1 | reverse complement strand
TTCGGTTTTTCTTGTTCTTCGTCTTATTGAATACAGTCGAGCGCAAAACCCCTTTTTCTTGGCATAATCTGATAGTTTCATTTCAACTGTAAGGTAAACTTGCACTAACCACAGTAGCAGTTGTTTGCTGTTATTTGCGTACATTTTTTACAAAACTTTACAATACTAAATCTGGTTATTAAAAACTGATTATCAGTGAACTGGGGTATCGGGTGTATTAGGCTCCCCTAACACACCCAGAAAAGATTTTAGGAAAAATTAACCGACTACACAGAGAATATCCGATGCGTGACTAGCGGTATTCACTTTGTCATCCACATGGCTAATTTTGCCTTCTGCATCGATGATATAGGTGACGCGCTTAGAATAGCCACCACCATCGACATCATAAGCTTTGGTGATAGCACCATTGGTATCTACTAGCAATTGGAAGGGTAAACCGTATTTTTCTTTAAATTGTGCATGGGAACCTTGGTCATCCATGCTCACCCCGAAGACTACTATTTCCTTGTCTTGGTATTCTTGGTAGTTATCCCGGAAGCTTTGCGCTTCTTTGGTGCAACCGGGGGTATCATCTTTGGGATAGAAGTATAAAACTACGACTTTACCTTGAAAATCCGACAGGGAAACGGTTTTTCCAGTATCGTCGGTGGTGTTAAAGTTCGGTGCGATTGTTCCAACGGTTAAAGCCATAACTCCGATTCCTTTACAAAAGTTAATCCATATTGATGATAAAGGATTAGGGTCAAAAACAGGGTGTAGGGTGTGGGGGGTAGGGTGTGGGGAGAGGGGAGAAGAAGCCAGAGCATTTGTACTAAAATTTCCCATCAGTTTAAATACAGTACAGCTTAGAAGACGAACAACAAACCACCAGAATTTGTACTAGGATAATATTTGTCAGCTAAGAGGGGGATAATATGAGGCCATTCTGGTTAAAAGTGAGAACTTTTGGGCAAAATATCTTAATTGGTTTGGGTTTAGTGCTATTAATCGGTTTTTATCACAGTATCAGTGCCAAATCTGCCTCATTGATGATTGTTTATCCTCCCGATAATCATCAAACCACGGCCTCTAGAATCTTTTTTATTGGCTCTGCTCCTCCATCGGGTCAAGTTTTGCTCAATAATCAACCGATTCAACGCAGTGCTAAAGGATATTTTGCCCCTAGTTTTCCCCTACAAGTTGGCGAAAATAATTTCACTATTCGCTATCAAAACCAAACTATTAATCGCCAAATAATTCGTCGAGATACTCAAGCAGTTATTCCCCAAGAATTAGCTTTTGCTGATAACTCTCTCAGTCCTTCTGTCAATAAGACGCGGTTAGTGGGGGAATGGATTTGTTTTAGCGCGATTGCTACTCCCCAAGCACAGGTTTCTGTGCAGTTAGGAGATAAAATACTGCCTCTTTTACCCCAACCTCAAACCACAAAACTGCCTAGTAATGCCGCAGTTTTAACTAATCTCAATCAAGCGAAGTCCGAGGATAAAACTGGTTACTATCGAGGTTGTCAACAGTTTCAGCAAGAGGCTAACTTAGGAAAACCTATTTTTACAGCACAATTAAATAATCGATCGATTAGCCAACAAAGTCAAGGAGAAATTAACATTATTAGCGATCAAAATTTACCGGTGATTGAAATTATAGTTGCGGAAGGGGTAGCGCGCACGGGACCAGGTAGTGATTATTCCCGCTTAACTCCTTTACCCCAAGGCACAAAAGCGAGAGTCACCGGGAAAGAAGGGGATTGGTTACGGTTAGATTATGGTGGTTGGATTTTAGAGCGGGAAACCCGTTTAATAGTTAATGAGGTCTTGGATAATGCTAATATTCGCGGTCTCTCTTCTCGAAGTATCAATCAAGCAACAGAAATTATTTTCCCCCTCTCCCATCCTGTACCGATCGCCGTGGCACAAGAAGATGATAAATTTATTTTGACCCTTTATAATACCATTGCCCAAACCGATACAATTTTTCTAGTTGATAATCCTTTGGTCAGACGTTTAGATTGGCGACAAATTAACCCGAATACCATAGAATACACTTTTAATCTTAACCAAAAACAACAGTGGGGTTATAGTCTTCGTTACCAGGGGACAAATTTAATCTTAACCCTGCGTCATCCCCCAGGAAAAAGTGCTAATTTACAGGGCAAAGTTATTTTATTAGATCCTGGACACGGAGGTAAAGAAACCGGTGCAGTCGGTCCGACGGGTTACACAGAAAAAGAGATTAATTTGCTTATGTCTAAATTAATTAAACGGGAGTTAGAAAAATTGGGGGCAACAGTTTATTTAACCAGAGAAACGGACATTGATCTATCCCTACCGGCACGAGTAGAGATGATTAATAATCTGCAACCAACCCTAGCGCTATCGGTTCACTATAATGCTTTACCCGATGATGGAGATGCCTTAAATACTCAAGGAATTGGCATATTTTGGTATCATCCCCAAGCAGCGGATTTATCGGTTTTTCTCCACGATTATTTAACCAAAAATCTTAACCGTCCTTCCTATGGAGTATTTTGGAATAATTTAGCTTTAACTCGTCCCTATAGTAGTCCTTCATTGTTATTAGAGTTAGGATTTATGAGTAATCCTCAAGAATTTGAATGGATTACCGATACTCAGGCACAAAAACAATTAGCGCAAGTTTTAGCCGCCGGAATTAGCCAATGGTTTCAACAATCTGGGGTAATTGCTTCCAGTTAAGATTTAATGGCAATCCGAGGGAGATAAGCTTAAATCTTTGTGAAAAATCAAGCCCTAGCTGGAAAGCCAGTGATAGGATTTTCTGGAGTTTTTATCTTAATCTGAGGAAATTAAATCAAGTTCATGGAAAAAATGTTACCAGTGAACAGCAATCGGACAAAATAACTGCTAGATTACAAGGTATAGCCGATCACTCCCTAGTAAATATTTAAACAGCGATCGCTCTGTAAAAAAAATCTCTGGATGAGCAAACAAATAAAGATAGTTTACCTGAAAATTTGCCAATAGTTCACACCCTTATAGACAACTTAATCGCAGAATTTCCAACCCTTGATCAACAACTAAAAGTTAATTATTGCCATCAACAGATTCACCAAAATTATCCTGATTTAGCTGAAAAAGCCCACCTCAAGGTTGGGGTAGTCCAATTAAATCCCACTCCTGTTATTATTCTCCTCTACCCATGACTAACTCTTTATATATCAGCACGACGGCAACGGGAAGCGGTAAAGCGTTAGTAGCTTTAGGAATTATTGACTTAATTCTCCGCAAAACTAATAAAGTTGCCTTTTTCCAGCCAATTGTTCTCGACTGTTCCCAAGGTCATCGGGACGAAGACATTGACTTAATCCTCAATTATTTTAAATTAGAACAAACCTACGAAGAAGCCTTCGGTTTATGTTACGAAGAAGTTAAGGATTTATTGGTACAACAAAAATTTGATGAAATCATCGAAAGAATTATCAAAAAGTTTAAAAACTTAGAAAAAAAATATGATTTTATCCTCTGTGAAGGTTCCGATTATCTGCAAGAAAATTCCGCCTTTGAATTTGAACTAAATACAGAAATCGCCAAAAATCTCGGCCATCCCATCTTAATATTAGGTAATGCCCACAATCGCAGTATCGAAGATGCCCTTAGTCCGATCCTGATTTCCTGCGACACCTACCAGGATAAAGGTTGTACGGTGATTGGGATTATTATCAATCAAGCTGAAGAGGAAAAAATAGACGAATTACGGAAAAGCCTGACTAAAATTTTTCCCCCCCAAGAATATGCCCTAGGAGTGATTCCCCACAATGCCAAACTTAGCAGCCCGCGAGTGGCAGAAATCGCCCAACAATTACAGGCAAAAGTTCTCTACGGACAGCAGAGATTAGATAGTTTAGCTAGTAACTTTCTGGTGGTGGCCATGCAGATGCAAAATGCCCTAGAGTGGATAAAGGAAGATAGTTTAATTATCACCCCTTGGGATCGCGGCGATGTGATTATCGGGATGTTACAGGCCCACCAATCGGCCAATTATCCCCAATTAGCTGGTATAGTCTTAACAGCAGGTCATAGTCTCAATCCTTCGATCGCCCGTTTAATTGAAGGTTTGCCCGATCCCTTACCGATTCTCTCCGTCACCACCGATACCTACACCACGGCCGAACGCATCCACCAAGTGCGGACCACCCTGACCTCGACGGACTACGATAAAATTAACCTCAGTCTGCAGCTTTTTCACAGTAACATCAATCTCGATCGCCTAGAAGCGCAAATTCGCACTTTGCGGACCCAGGGGATTACTCCGAAGATGTTCACCTATAATCTCGTACAACAGGCCAAAGCGCAAAAACGTCACATCGTTTTGGCCGAGGGGACTGAACCGCGCATCCTCCAGGCAGCCACAGTTTTAATCGAACAGGATATCGTCGATTTAACCCTCTTGGGACAACCGGACGAGATCGAAATGGTGATTAAAAAACATGGTATCACTCTCGATCTCGATCGCCTGCAAATTATTCACCCCGTGGCTAGTCCCCATTTTGAAAGCTATGTGCAGACCCTCTACGAAGCGAGAAAAGCCAAGGGAATGAATCTGGATCTGGCCCGGGATTACGCTCAGGATGTCTCCTATTTTGCCACTTTAATGGTGTATCAAGGCGATGCTGATGGTATGGTATCGGGGGCAGTGCATACAACTCAACACACAATTCGGCCTGCACTCCAGATTATCAAAACTAAGCCCGATTGTGCGATCGTCTCCTCGGTCTTTTTTATGTGTCTAGAGGATCGAGTCTTGGTCTATGGGGATTGTGCGGTGAATCCCGACCCCAGTGCCGAGGAATTAGCCGAAATCGCCCTATCTTCTGCCGAAACCGCCCAAAAATTCGGAATTGAACCGCGAATCGCCCTGCTTTCCTATTCTTCGGGTCAATCGGGCCAGGGAGAAGACGTGGAAAAAGTACGACAAGCGACCAAAATCGCTAGGGAAAAACGCCCCGATTTGAAGCTAGAAGGACCAATTCAGTACGATGCGGCCGTGGATAAGGAAGTAGCCGCCCAAAAAATGCCGGGGTCAGAGGTGGCGGGCCAAGCGACGGTGTTTATTTTTCCTGACCTGAATACAGGTAATAATACTTATAAAGCCGTGCAGCGGGAAACGAAAGCTTTAGCCATTGGTCCAATCCTACAGGGATTAAAAAAACCCGTCAATGATCTCAGTCGCGGTTGTACCGTTCCCGATATTATCAATACGGTGGTAATCACGGCCATTCAATCCCAATCTTTTTGAGTCATGGTCATTTCAGAACAGAGAGAGAGTTTACCAATTTTTACTTTAATCGATATTTACCAAAAACTAGCAATACTTACAAAAACATTATCGGTATTTTCAAGACTATCTCGCAGCGAAACAGGCAAAATCGGGTCATCCTCAGCTAACCAGATAAAGACATGAGTATCTATTAAAGCACTCTTCATTACCTAGGGTCTGCTGAAAAAGTTTTTCGGTGGGGTGTAGGGTGTGGGGTGTAGGGTTTTAGCGATTTTTAGGGGGTCAATTACCTAATTTTCAGGCAAAAAGTGCCTAAATTTCCCCCCGATCACTC
>NZ_JADBRW010000260.1:0-6296 GCF_020247025.1 Microcystis sp. M109S1 | reverse complement strand
GCCGAATTTGAAGTCTTTTCTGAACGAAACCCCCTACTATCTGTGGTCAAGGTTCAGTTTTTAGCTTGGTTATCGCTTTTTCCATTTTAGCTTAAAGCCGTCCTCAAAGGACGGGGTTTTAACCCAAATTTTCGATAACATGGTTTAGTATAAGCTCGATCAATATGGAATCAAGACTCGTGTTATCTAATCTCCTAGCCGATTTCAAGATCATTTTTGAACGTGACCCCGCTGCCCGCAACTGGTTAGAGGTAATGTTTTGTTATCCCGGATTACAGGCTTTACTGTGCCATCGCTTCGCCCATTGGCTATATCAGATCGGGATTCCCTTTATTCCCCGTTTAATTTCCCATCTTGCCCGTTTTCTGACTGGTATCGAAATTCACCCCGGCGCCCAAATAGGTCAGGGTGTTTTTATCGACCATGGCATGGGAGTTGTCATCGGAGAAACGGCCATTGTCGGTGATTATGCCCTCATCTATCAAGGAGTTACTTTAGGAGGGACGGGGAAAGAAAGCGGTAAACGTCACCCGACTCTAGGGGAAAATGTGGTGGTCGGCGCTGGGGCCAAGGTTTTAGGTAATATTTATCTGGGTAATAACGTTCGCGTCGGTGCGGGTTCTGTGGTCCTGCGCGATATTCCTGCCGATTGTACCGTTGTTGGTGTCCCCGGTCGTTTAATCTATCGGGCCGGGACGCGGGTGGAACCCCTCGAACACGGTGATTTACTCGACTCGGAAGCGGTGGCTATTCGCGCTTTGGTGGACCGCATCGAACAACTGGAAAAACAAGTGTACGAATTGCGGCTAGAACGGTCAAAAGAACCAGATTATCGGATTAATTGCCCAGTTTTAGCCCATTTAGAAGAAGAAGCGAGTCATAGCTGTTGTCCTGCGGCCGATCGAGATATGCGCGAGTTTCTCGAACGGGCGGTTTAACCCCGATAATCTTCTGATATGATAGAAGACTGGTTTTCTAAGTAAGTGGTTTTAATTAAATAGAAGATGGATTTTGCCTTCGATCCCCCCTTAATTCCCCCTTAATAAGGGGGTATCTGACAATTTTTAACACCTACCTACTTAGTAGCTGAAACCCATTCGTCAAAGCTATTATTATTAAGGACTACTTGGCACCGTCCGATGGCTCAAACTGACTCGATCCGTATCCGTGGCGCCCGACAACACAATCTCAAAAATGTTGATCTCGAATTACCCCGCAATCAGTTGATTGTTTTTACGGGAGTTTCGGGATCGGGCAAATCTTCCCTCGCTTTCGACACTATTTTTGCGGAGGGACAGCGCCGCTATGTGGAGTCCCTCAGCGCCTACGCGCGCCAATTTTTAGGACAATTAGATAAACCCGATGTGGATGCGATCGAGGGTTTAAGTCCGGCTATTTCCATTGACCAAAAATCCACTTCCCACAATCCCCGTTCTAGTGTGGGAACTGTAACGGAAATTTACGATTACTTGCGTTTATTGTTCGGTCGTGCCGGTGAACCCCATTGTCCCCATTGCGATCGCAATATTGCCCCCCAAACCATCGATCAAATGTGCGATCGAGTGATGGAATTAGCCGAGAAAACCCGTTTTCAAATCTTAGCCCCGGTAATTCGCGGCAAAAAAGGCACTCATAAGCAATTAATCTCTAGTTTGGCCTCCCAAGGCTTTGCCCGGGTGCGGATTGACGGCAAGGTAGTAGAATTATCCGAGGGCATCGAGTTAGATAAAAAACATCTTCATGATCTTGAAATTGTTATCGATCGCCTGATCAAGAAAGAGGGTTTACAGGAAAGATTAGTAGATTCTTTAACCACTTGTTTAAAGCATTCCGATGGTGTAGCGATTGTGGAAATTCTCGATGAGAATAACGAAGATAATCCCGAAGTTACCAAAGAAATTGTCTTTTCCGAGAAATTTGCCTGTCCTGAACACGGGGCAGTTATGGAGGAATTATCCCCCCGTTTATTCTCTTTTAATTCTCCCTATGGTGCTTGTCCCAACTGTCACGGATTGGGCAGTTTACGAAAATTTTCGGCAGATTTAGTCATTCCAGACCCGAAACAACCGGTTTATTCGGCTATTGCTCCTTGGTCAGATAAGGATAACTCCTACTATCTTTCTCTCCTCTACGGTTTAGGGCAAGCTTTAGGTTTTGAAATTCAAACCCCTTGGCAGAAACTAACAAAAACCCAGCAAGATATCATTCTCTATGGGAGTAAAGAACCGATCTATTTTGAAGATGATTACCGTTATGATAGTGGTCGCGGTTACTATCGAGAATTTGCGGGAGTTATCAATATCTTAGATAGGAATTATCAAGAAACCACCTCGGAAGTTATTAAACAAAGACTAGAGAAATATATTGTTAACCAAACCTGCGAAGTTTGTCACGGAAAAAGATTAAAACCGGAAGCTTTATCGGTACGTTTAGGACAATATACGATCACGGATTTTACCGGAGTTCCCATTCGGGATTGTTTGCAGAGAATTAATGATTGTCATTTAACCCCAAGACAAGCATTAATTGGAGAATTAGCCCTCAAAGAAATCAAAGCGAGACTACAATTTTTAATCGATGTGGGATTAGATTATCTTACCCTCGATCGACCGGCGATGACTTTATCCGGGGGAGAATCCCAACGAATTCGATTAGCCACTCAAATCGGTTCGGGATTAACAGGAGTACTATACGTTCTCGATGAACCTAGCATCGGATTACACCAAAGAGATAATAGTAAACTGTTAGAAACCCTGCAAAGATTACGAGATTTAGGTAATACTTTAATTGTCGTCGAACACGATGAAGAAACGATTCGGGCAGCCGATTATGTCGTCGATATCGGTCCGAAAGCGGGGATTCATGGCGGAGAAATCATCTGTCAAGGCAGTTTTAAAACCCTTTTAAAGTCCCAAAAATCGATAACAGGGGCCTACTTATCGGGACGCAAAGTTATTGAAACTCCTCCCCAAAGAAGGGAAGGGAATGGTAATGCTTTAGTCTTAAAAAATTGCCATCAAAATAACCTAAGAAATATTGATGTAACGATTCCTTTAGGAAAATTAGTCTCGATTACGGGAGTATCTGGTTCGGGCAAATCCACCTTAATTAATGAGTTATTATATCCGGCTTTACAACATCATTTAACCCGTTTAACTCCCTTCCCCAAAGAGTTAGATAAAGTGGAAGGATTGGACGCGGTTGATAAGGTAATTGTCATTGACCAATCACCGATAGGACGCACTCCTCGGTCAAATCCTGCCACCTATACGGGGGTTTTTGACATTATTCGCGAGATTTTCACCGAAACCATCGAAGCAAAAGCTAGAGGTTACAAAGCGGGGCAGTTTTCTTTTAATGTTAAAGGAGGACGCTGTGAAGCGTGCCTAGGCCAAGGAGTAAACGTCATCGAGATGAATTTTCTCCCCGATGTCTATGTGCAGTGTGATGTGTGTAAAGGGGCGCGTTACAATCGGGAAACCCTACAGGTTAAGTATAAAGGTTATTCGATCGCCGATGTCTTAGATATGACGATCGAGGAAGCATTAAAGGTCTTTGAAAATGTCCCCCGGGCCACCACCAGATTACAAACTCTCGTGGATGTGGGTTTAGGATACTGTAAACTCGGTCAAAGCGCGCCCACTTTATCCGGTGGAGAAGCGCAAAGGGTGAAATTAGCGGCCGAATTATCCCGACGGGCCACGGGAAAAACCCTATATTTGATCGATGAACCGACTACGGGGTTATCTTTTTATGATGTGCATCATCTCTTAGATGTGTTACAAAGATTGGTCGATAAAGGTAATTCGATTATCGTCATCGAACATAATCTCGACGTGATTCGCTGTAGCGATTGGATTATTGATTTGGGACCAGAAGGAGGGGACAAGGGAGGAGAATTAATCGCGGTGGGAACACCGGAAACCGTGGCTAAATGTGAAAAATCCTACACTGGTCATTATCTTGCCCAAGCATTACTTCAATATCCCCCAAAAAAGCAGGATAATATTAGGGAATAACACAGAGATAATACAGCCAATGATCAAGATTAGTATTTAACTCTTGTTCGCTCTTAATTTCCTGACCAGTTTTCCAAGAATAAATTTTAATATCTTGAAAGTAGGACTTTAACTGTCTTAATTGTTCTTTGGGTGTGGCGTAATAATTTTGCAGACGAAAATTATGGGGTTCATCCCGAATAATTGCATAGTCAGCAGTCAATAACTGTTTGTAGCTAAGAGAGGGATTACAGGCACGCAAAATCGCCCAGATGACTAAATTGACATAGCTACTAAAAGGATTGAAACTAATCTTTTTTTTCCAATCGAATTCTGAGATAATTCCCTGAAGATTATGACTAGAAAAGCAAAAATAACCACCAGCTTTACCGATGCGGCTAATTTCCTCTAAAACTAGGAAACGGTCAGCAGGGGAAATATAATCAATGCCATTAAAACTAAAGAGAATAAAATCAAAATAATTATCCGCAAATTGTTCTAGATTTCTAGCATCGGCCACTTGCCAGACTAAATGGGGGAATTTTTGACGACAAGCGGCGATCATTTCCGCAGAATAATCGACACCGATATATTCTCCCACAAGAGGTGCAAAATACTTCGTAGTCCGTCCCGCACCTACCCCCAAATCAAGCATTTTCATCGTTGATAAACGCTCTTGCAGCAGGGTTAAAATTGTCCTTTCTGCCGGCTGTAGCGCGGTTAATTGGGCATAATAACCGACAATACTAGGGTCTCTATAGGTTTGCTGATTTTTGTCCTTAATCATTCTCGATCGCTCTTTCCTCATAATCTGGCTGTTTTTCTCTTACTAATAATTCACCTTCCCAACCGCCAATTACTTCTTCAAAAAAGCCTTCTTGCCATTGGCTAAATGTAGTTTTTTCTTCTTTTTCTTTTAGAGATATTGGCTGATAAACTAAGGTAACTTCTAAATCTGTGTTTTTAAGTTCAGGCGGTAAAGATATTTGTAATGTTCCATCTTCTCCTACATGGGTTTTAAAACTAATTGTTTTCATGGTTTCGGCTAAGGTTACTACTATCATAAAGATAGTGTAATATGTCCTCGTCTGACAACGTGCGTTCCCTGCGGTCTTTTAACCATAAAGACATCTTCACCCCAAACAGGTCAGACATGACAGAAATTACCATCCGATGAGAATGGCCATACATCCCACTCAAGACCGAGACGATGGATAATACTCTCTCACGGTAGCCACTCTTTCCTACTACCATCTTTAGGAAAAGATTTAGACTATCATAAGATGCGCTTAAATTATCCAATTGGCATCAATGGAGATTTTTAGTTCTTTTGTCCCATCTACAAGAATAGCATTTTCCAAAAGTGATAAAAGAAATGTAAAGTTATTTTATAGTAGTTGTCTTTGATAGCCTGGAAATTGTCCTGACGACTTCCCAAATTGCTCCTCACCTGACCCACCGTCTCAACCTCCAGTTGACGAAAGTAGATAGCACCGAGATTGACTTGCAGCAGTTTGATTATGTCCTGCTTAACCAGCGCCATCCCGGTTGGACGAGTCGCCGTCGGTTGTCAGCCATCTGATCAGAGGCTTGCAGCGATCGCCTAGTTTTAAATTGAGTTACGCGCAAGATCAGGTATTTTTATTTGAGCAACGCTAAGAGAGAAATAGCAGCGGGGCCCACATATCTGTATAAAGTGCTACAATAAGCTAAGATTCCATCAAAAGTTAGATTATCAAACGCCGACTCAAGACTATCAAGGTCGGAAAACCTCGTTCGATAGTCTGAGCAGAGGTAAGACAATCGGTTAGACTTATTGACCATCTGAGACTGTCCAATCGTTGGGATCGACTTCGGGTATGGGCGAGGATATCGAGCCGCAATTGTCAGGGTAACACCAAATCCCCCTGATCCAGTGCAGTGGACAAACCTTCTTGTTTCTAGTGACCACTTCAGTGGTCCCTGATGATAACTGGGTTTTGCTAACTGGATTTGGGATAAAACTGCCTTAGTGCGGTTTTGTTGTTACCTAAAATGTCGGATGAATGCCCCCGCTACATTTTTCGACAAGATACTCACCTTTGCGGGGGATGAAATCCGACCAGAATATCAACCCCAGAGCATCGGTTTAATTCTACCATCTGTGGGTAAACTGTCTTATACTTAACCTAGCCAAGGGTCGAGGATTGTTAGATGCTAGTCGTAGAAGCAAAGCTAAAAAACGGAACACCAGAGCAATATCAGAAACTCGATGAAGCTATCAGAACTTCTCAGTTTGTGCGTAATTCTTGTGTTCGT
>NZ_JADBRW010000026.1:0-15692 GCF_020247025.1 Microcystis sp. M109S1 | reverse complement strand
TCGCCCCTACAGGACGCGGGCCGATGAAGACGCAAGGTTTTGAAGCACGATTCTCTCAAAATCTTGCACCTGTTTCGCTCGTAAAGCCACAAAACCCTTACCTTGCCTACATTTCACATTTATTCAGCAAGCCCTAAATAGGGTTTGCGGCAAAAAGTTTGTTGGTGGGGTTAGGAGTCAGTAGCCGGTCGTCAGGAGTCAGTAGCCGGTCGTTTCAGGCTTTGTTGCCCTCTCTTTTTGTACCAGTTTATGTACTATAAGAAGGATAATGCAAGGTTTTTGAGTGTCCCAATCCGATTTTCGCAGCATGAACATCGGATTTTAACAGGTCAAAAGCCTTATTTTAAAAGGGTTTTACCATTATTCAGCAAGCCCTAAATAGTAGAGAAAAAGCCAAAAACCTCCGTTAAGTATAACGGAGGCTGGTTAATTAATTAACAATTTTCGGCTACAATTTCGCCCCACATTCAGGACAGAATTTATTATTCCAACTGTTAACCGCGCCACAACTGGGACAATCGAGCATTTCACAACCCCCGGTGACAATTTTCGGTAAACCAATCATACGGGCATTACTTTGGCCGGGGGCGACCATGGGATAACAATTTTCCTCTTTAGTCACGATCGCATTGACCAAAACTGGACCATCATGGGCCAACATTTCGGCAATTTTTGCGGCTAATTCCTCTCGATGGCGAATAGTAATCCCTTTAATGCCGTAAGCTTGGGCTAACAGTTCCACATCTGGCATTCCCACTTCCATATTGGAATTAGAATAACGTTGCCCATAGAAAGCTTCTTGCCATTGACGTACCATACCCTGCCAACCATTATTAATAATAATCGTCTTGGCATGAATATTAAATTGACTTAGGGTGCCTAATTCCTGTAGATTCATTTGGAAACTGGAATCACCACTAATACAAATGACCTCCTCATCGGGAATGGCCACCTTTACCCCCATAGCAGCCGGTAAACCGAAACCCATCGTCCCCAATCCCGCGCTAGAAACCCAACGTCGAGGTCCATTTTTGAGGAATTGGGCCGCCCACATCTGATGCTGGCCCACATCGGTGGTATAGTAGGCGTGGGGTGCTTGACGACCCACCTCAACGATCACTTCTTGGGGGGAAAGTCTGCCTTCCGGTCGAGGTACTTGCAGGGGATAATCTTGTCGCCAGCGCTCGATCTGGGCTAACCAAGCTTGGGTGCGATCGGAATTAGTGGGATAATCAAATTCTCTGGCTTTTTGGAGTATTTGTTCTAAAACTACCCGCACATCCCCGACAATCGGCACGTCAGGGGCGCGATTTTTGCCCACTTCGGCGGGGTCTATATCCACATGGATTACCTTAGCTTTCGAGGCGAATTCGTCCAATTTCCCGGTTACTCGGTCATCAAAACGAGCGCCGACGGCAATTAATAAATCACACTCGGTCACGGCAAAATTAGCGTAGGCAGTGCCGTGCATTCCTAACATTCCCACCGAGAGGGGATGATGTTCATCAAAAGCACCGATACCCATTAACGTGGTGGTGACGGGTAACTGAAAACGCTCGGCAAACTCGGCAATTTGGGCGTGGGCATTCGCTGCGATCGCACCGCCACCAACGTACAGTAAAGGTTTTTCGGCGGTTTCCAAGAGGTGTAAAGCGGCCTCGATTTGACGGCGATTGCCCTTAACCGTGGGACGATAACCGGTTAGTTTCACATCTCCCGGTTCGACGGGGATATAATCGCATGGTTCTAAACCGACATCTTTGGGAATATCGACTAAAACCGGTCCCGGTCGTCCTGTACTGGCGATATGGAAGGCTTCAGCGACGATTCTCGCTACTTCGCGGGCATTTCTCGCCACATAGGAATGTTTAACAATCGGGAGAGTAATACCATAGATATCGGTTTCTTGGAAAGCATCGGAACCGATGGCCGCCCTACTCACCTGACCGGTGATAATCACCATCGGGATGGAGTCCATGTGTGCGTTAGCGATGCCTGTCACCAAATTGGTCGCCCCGGGGCCGGAAGTGCCGAAACAGACTCCCACTTTGCCGGTGGCCCTAGCGTAGGCATCGGCGGCATGGGCGGCCGCTTGTTCGTGGCGAACTAAAATATGTTGTAATTCTCCCCGTTCTTCAAAGCGGTAGAGTTCGTCATAGATGGGTAGGATCGCACCACCGGGATAACCGAAGATGTGCTTAACACCATGACGTTTGAGACTGTCCATCAAGGCATAAGCACCAGAACAACGCTGGGGAACCGTTGTTAAAGAGTCATTGGGCTTGGGAAGTGATGAAACCACAGGGCAAACCGTCCAATTTCTAACTAGAGGGATAATTGCAATTCTGTTGCCTAGGATGCAACTGGAAAAATAGCAAAATTGATAACCTTATACTTTTAGTGTATTCCATCTCACCTTTTTGGCCGCAGTTTTTTTTTCTTTTTGCATCTTACCCATGCAATATCTGGGGAAGTGGGGAAGTGGGGATAAGATGATAAATATTGGTGATTTCACCTGATCTTGACTTAGCCCGGTAGTTTTATGAATAGTCTTTTGATTACGGCTACGGATACCGATGCGGGTAAAACCGTTGTCACCACTGCTTTAGTGGCTTATTGGCAAAAATACTATCCGTCGAAGGCCCTGGGGCTGATGAAATTAATGCAAACGGGTCAAGGCGATCGAGAATGGTATGAGGGTTTATTTCAGGGTCAATTAGAAATGATCACACCGCTGCAATATCAAGCACCCTTAGCGCCTCCTGTGGCTGCTGATTTGGAAGGTCGAGATATTCCTTTGGGGACAGTGTGGCAAGCTCTGCTGAACCTACAAAAAAGCCAAGATTTGGTTTTAATTGAGGGTTTAGGGGGTTTAGGTTGTCCTGTCACCCACGAGCTAACTGTGGCGGATTTAGCGGCTCAATGGCGGTTAAAAACTCTTTTAGTGGTGCCGGTGAAATTGGGAGCGATTTCCCAAACGGTGGCTAATATTGCCCTAGCAGAGCAGAAAAAGGTGAATTTGGGCGGAATTATCCTTAATTGTCTCGAACCGCGCACTGAGACGGAAATAGAGCAGTTAACACCGATCGATTTAATTCAATCCTTGACTAATTGTCCAGTTTTGGGTGTTTTTCCCTTTATCGAAGATCGTCGAGATTTGGATAAATTGGCCTCGGTGGTAGCTAGTTGGCCGGAAATTAAGCTGTCAAGCATTTAAATTGCTTGGGCCAGACGAGGCAAAAGGCAAAACGGAGAATAAATTAGGGTAATTCCAGATATTCTTGTTCTGTTAGTGCAAATTCTGGATCAATGATTTTTACTTCATTATATGTCAGTTGATAGAGTTTGTAAACTAAGTGATCAATCTGCTTTTCTAATTCGCTTGTGTCAGCAGTAGGATCGTCTTTTTTTGCGGTGAGAATTTTGTTGACAAGTGCAGTGATGTCGATATATTCGTGCTTATATTTAGGAACTGGAAAAGTTGATAGAGTTTTAGTATTTATTTTTGGAAAAGCAGTTCTGTCTAAATTTACATTTTGAGACTTTAGCACAGATGCACAAAGCTTAGAACAAATAATTGCTAAATAAAATTTAACATTTAGCGTGTTATTTTTGGGCTTTAATGTAATAACATCTGTGTTACAGATTATCGTATCATCTACACAAGTTGCATCTAATGTTTTTCTTGAAAAAATTCTTTGAATTAATATTCTTTCACCTTCAAATATTGAAATCGAGCGTGGTGCGGCTAAATTTTCTCCATACTTTACATAGTAGCTATCAGTTTTAAGTCTGTATCTTTGGATATCCCTAGCTCGTAATAATTGAATATAACTATTATCTATTTTTAATTCAGATTCATAAATTCTATTTTTAGCATCATTTTTAGTTTGAGGAGGATTTCCTTTTCCTATCTCATATAACTTTGCTCCGAATTTCAAATCAAATAAAGAACCTATTTGAGTTTCTGCATTAATTTTAATTTTATCGTTGAATGATATAGTTAATTCTTCATCTAAAGCTGAAACAGTAATCTTTTGGTCATAGCTCCAATGAGAAAGCATAACTGCTTCCAATCTTTCATTAATTGTAGAGATATTACGATCAATACTACAAATATGTATCTCATCATTATTTGGTTCTTTTTTTGAAAACAAAAGTAATGTTTCAACTACTGCACTTTCAAAAATATTATATACATTTACTATATTGGTTGTTCGATTTTCTTCAAACAAGAATTTTCTCAATTTTTTGTCATATTTAGTTGTTAACCAATAATTTGGAATTATTAAGCCAAGAAAACCTTTCTGGTTCAATATTTTTATGCCTAACTCAGTAAATATCCCAAAGGTATTAATTTGATATTCTGTAGTCTTGTAATGTTCATAATATAAAGCTTTCTCTTTTTCATCTAGATTTTTTGACGGTACATAAGGAGGATTCCCAATGACAACATCAAAACCGACAAAATCCCCATCATCATTTAACACTTCGGGAAACTCAAACCGCCATTCTAAAGCATTCTCATATAGCCTACCGCTTTCAATATCTGCAATTTCAGCAGTTAGCTTATCAATCTCGGTAACTTTTTTCTCCCGCGCTTTTTGCTCCGTCTTAGTCTCCTCAAATAATAAACCCTGATTTTCCAGATTATAAAGCTCCCCTTGTAATTGACGTAACTTCACCTTCTTAGGATCACCAATTAATAAATTAGCACTAAACCCAGCTTTAATCTTAGCAATCAGCGTTTCCATCTGCCGCTTTTGTCCCTTAGTTTCTGCATTGCGATAAGTCTGTACCGCATTGCGATATTCCTCAATACTAAACTTCTGCTTCTGTAAAACCTGTTTAACATCCACATCCAAAGCAAAGCGACTAATCAAAGAATTACCACACTTGATATTAATATCAATATTTGGCAAAGTTTCCAAGTTGCCATCCTCTCGATAATAAGCATTCTTTAAAAGCTCAATCCATAACCGCAAGTGACAAATCGTCACGGAATTAGGGTTAATATCCACCCCAAATAAACACCCCTCGATAATCGTCTGTTTCTCATGAAATAAGGCTTGCTGTACCCGTTGCTTTTCTTTATTATGGGGATGATAAGCAAATAAATTCCCCTCATCATCGTAAACCAGTAACTTATCATTTCGCACCTCTACCCGATAATCTTTTAAGGACTTACCCGAACTATCTAATAAAACCCGTAACTCACTCTTAATCGCAATTATCTCATTTAAAGCCGAAACTAAAAAATGTCCCGAACCCACCGCCGGATCACAAATCTTTAGACTATTAATAATAGTATTCGCCTCTTTTTTATCCTCAATTCGTTCATACAAATCATCTAAAGTTTGACAATTCCAGCCTTTTACTTCATTAAACTTCTGCACGATCGCTCGTCGTATCGTTTCCCGACACATATACATGGTAATAAAACTCGGCGTATAAAAAGAACCATCCTTATAACCATTAATCTTTTCAAAAATCAACCCCAACACCGAAGCATTAATTAACTTTTCGCTATCTTCTTGAGGATTTTCTAACTCATCTCGATCAAATTTATAAGCATCCAAAAACTTAAACAAATAATCCAAAGAATTCAACTCACCTACTCGCTTCTTACCCTGATTATCTTTTAGCACCGTCGCTGTAAAAATGGGTAAATTTCGCTCCCGCAAATTGCCAATGACAATCGTTTGCTGTTCCGTATCCGTTGGCTCAAATAGCGAACTATTCAAATAAGGTACATGAGCAAAAGTCGTTTTAACCTTAGCCTCGCGCTTATTTGTCTCCCTGGCTAACACATCAAAAAACAAACTATCGAGATCATCATAACTGGGAACTTTCGCCAAATTCAGAAAGGCAAAATCTCGATCGCCTTGATGATATTTAATTAACTGCGCTTCCAATAATTTGAGAAACAAAACCCGATTAATCCAATTAATTGATAACCGCAACGCCACATTAAAAAGCCGTTCCTCATCCGTAGTTCCAAACTCTTCAGGATTTTTTAGTTGTGCAATTTTATCTAAACTATCCAACCGACTAATCGCATTTTCAATCAGTGAACCATCACAGCGATCGCCTTCTTTCATTCGTCCGATTAACTTTTTCCCTTTATCCTTAACTTCCGTCAAACCAATAATATACAAAAGCTCATTATAAAAAGGCTTATTTAAAGTATTACTGTCATTAACAAAAGGTAACTTAAGTAAATGCTCTGGCGAAAGAATCTTGTAAATATCAATCCAATCTAAATTTTCCAGTTCTCGCAGATCAAAATGAGTAAACTTAATTTGCTCAATAACTTTAGTGATCGCTGGTTCTGCAATTTGTTGATAGAAAAAATCCGTTTTCGTACTACTCAGTCTCCCTTCTTCAAAATCGCAAAACTGGTTAACTAGAGCCTTATTAGCAAAAAACAACTCCTCAAAAATCTTCCCATCGAAAATAAACCACTCATAAAGATTTGTCACGATCAAGTGTTTAATATCAAGATTTTTATCCGTCACCCTTTCGCGGAGAAAATATAAAACTAACTGCTGAAAAGCCTTAGTATTGAGATGATCCAGTCTTGGCATTTCTGCATTTATTGTCTGAGTAGGCTTCTTCGTCTCAAAAATGACCCCCACTGGACTTTTAACATCCTGGTTATTATGAATCACCAGATCGATGCGCTCTTTTGTATTGATAAAATAGCGATCAGTATAATAGGTATTTTTCAAAAAATCTATCAGCAAATTTTTATTAAACTCTTCAGACTTTTTGCTGTCACATTGCTTCAACAAGCGCGTCAAATTAGCTTGAAAAACCTGAATTGTTTCAGTATCAGGCTTAATTTTCAAGTACACCCGATTTAAGGTTTGCTTGAGTTCTCGCTTATTGACGATCATAAAAGTTTACCTCTAGGGAAACTACCGATTAATTTTATTATAAGTAGGGAGGCACAATTATTTGTAGGATGGGTTAGCGCACTTCGTAACATGAGCGGGCGTTGGGTTTCATGCTTCAACCCAACCTTGTATATTGAGAGAAGTGGTAGACCGTCCCAACCTTGGTCAGAAAAGACCGCTTCGTAGCAAGGGTAACCACCATAATCTCCCTGACAAAACTCGAACAGTCGCCGGGGTCGTGGCGAAAACAATCAAGCGATGCAAACGCAAATCTTAGCGGTTGAGTCGGAAGATTCCCGTCAATTGATAGTCGCTACACTATACTCGTTGTCAAACAGCCAAGTTATGGTTCACAATTATGCTATTTTATGGGTAAATTCACAAAGTGTCACAACCGCTAGTGAAACTTGATCAATCTTTTTCTAACATAAAAGAAAGAGAAATAAAAATGGGTTGATTGAGATGTTTTTAAGCTATCTAGGGTTGATCGGATTTTGTGTGATTTTTGGAGCCTTAGTCTTACTAGCTTTTGGGGTTTTACGATGGTTGCACATCCCTTCAGGAAATTTAATCGATTGGTTGATTGGGATCGCCAGTTTTTGGTGGTTGTTAGTGATTGTAACTGTTCCTTGGAACATTTATTTTGATGCCCAGGAAGTCATCGCAGAAGCAGCAATTTCTCAAGAAAAAAATATTCCCGTAGATCGGAAACAAGTTGATTATGTTAAGACAGTAGCGCGTTGGTCAATTCGGCTCGCAATCGCCTTACATTTGCTGTCAGGAATTGGACTTTATACCTTAGCAGCAACGGGAATTAGTGCAGTAGGATATGTGAGTTCCGGTGCAACTTTATTATTGACAGCTTTACGTCCGGCAATTCGGGCTTATCAATATTTAGCCGTGCGTTTGTCAATGATTCGACAACAGATTAAGTATCCCAGAGAGGATGTAGTAGAGTTGCGCGATTGCGTCTCTAATTTAGAGGCTAATGTGGCAATAATTAGGGAAAAACTCGATACAGAAGCAAATATACAGCAACAAGAAGTCAAAATAACTCGCCAAGAATTAGCCCGTCTGAAAGCCTTACTAGAACAATTACAGGCTAAAAATCAGGTTGAACATGAAGCCTTATCTCAGGAAGCACAAAATGCGATCGCACAACTGACAGAAGACAGTCAATTTCTCAATCATGTACGAGAGATTATTCGTTTTTTCAAGACAGCTTAGATGAGATTAATTTCTTAAGAAATGTAACCTTACTTTTGTCCGACTACTTATGTCATTTCAAGAGAATCGAATCATCCCAATAGAAATCGTCAATCCCAACTCGCCAGCCGAACTTTTACTAGCTCTCAATCAATGGCTAGAATTAGAGTTGATTGTCGACAAAAGACTAGAATTAGCAATAAATGCGAGAGAAAATTCAGTTCAAGAAACCCTCGCTCTGACAATAACCACCAGCGTCCCTATATCTAACTTTTTAGAAGGTTTGGGGCAATGGCAGCAGCGAGGCTGGCTGACTGCTTCTCAAATCCGGGTTGTGATAAGAGTGAGAGCTTCCCATCCCTCTCTACTACAAGGTTTAGAACAATGGCTCCAATTAGGATTAGTTGAGGAATCTCAAGTCAAGCAACTGTGTCGGGAAAACCTCTCCTGTGTCATGCCTATACTGACAACTGCCCCTACCAGAGAGCCGCTGCCAGACCCCATCTCCTCCCAGCAGACTCCCCCACCTGCGCTACCTTCTCGACGGCCAGAAGCTCCCCGTAGAATCCCGCCACAGCCGCCAACATCTCCTCGACGGCAGGAAACTCCCAGCCAGTTTGGACAAATGTTACAGTCTTTGATGGCAGAATTGAGCGTCCTCTGGCTGCTGCTGTTGGGGGTCTTCATGGTGGTCATCTCCTCTGGTGTCCTCGCCGCCAACTTTTGGGAAAAATTCTCAACCGCCGGACAGTATGGGGTTTTGTGGCTTTATACTTTAGCTTTTTGGGGAGCCAGTTTTTGGAGTAGCCAACAGCCGGGCCTGCGCCTGACCAGTCAAGCTTTGCGCCTCGTTACCCTGTTGCTAGTACCGATGAATTTTCTGGCCATGGATAGCTTGGGCTTGTGGCGCAACCCTCTAGACTGGTTGATTGTGGTAGTGGCGGCCCTTTCCCTTACCGCCGTAACAATTCAACTATTCCGGGGGAGGTACGGGGGAACTGGTCCGGCAGGATTTTCTCAAAGTCTGCCGAATCACTTGGGATTGAGCTATCTGCATTGGGGATGGGCAATTGGGGGTTTTCCCTTGCTGGCAACTTACTTGGGCGTGGTGGGAACAACTTTGATCTCCCTTTCCCGTGTTCCTGAAGCGGCTAGACAAGAAGCAGCATCAAGGAGAGAAAGATTAGCCCCTTTTAGCTTAAATGAGGCAATTGTCGTCTATGGGCTAGTTATCCTGTTGGTGCGGGCAATTTTTATCGCTCAGGTGGAGATTAGCCAATTGGGGCTGGCTGTGGGGATTTGCGGCTGGTTAGCCAGTTGGCAGACCAGACAATCTGTTTCCTTGTGGCAGCGTATCGGCGGTAGCTTGCTGCTGCTAGGTTGGTTACTGTCGGTGGGTGAAACACCCTGGCAAGCCCTAGCAGTGAGTGGTTTATCACTCCTGTTTTTTGCCCGACGCATCGGTTACTCCTGGCGGAAGTTCGACTTGGCAGCAGCCTTGCTGATTGGGTTGCAGGGGTTGTGGCTGGCTTGGCGCTTACTTCCAGATACTTTTAGACAAGCGGCAATCGCCTTGGGGACTGGTTTAACTGGCGCTGAAGCTACCCCTTGGGCGTTACTAAGCTTAGTGCTCTTTCCTTACCTAGTCTTAATCCTATTCCTGAGAGATTGGTTCTCCCAATTGGGCAAGCGGGAATTAGCCTCTTTTACCGGCTCGATAGCCTTGTTCTGGGGAACAACCTTGACCTTTTGCTCCTTAGTCAATCCTGCCTTAAGGACGCTCAACTTGGCAGCTTCAACCCTGGCGTTAGTAATTTTCAGCCAACGGCAAGTCAAACTAGCTTCCCTTCAAGAGATTTCCCGCCGTTTTCTCTCCCTGGCCTATCTCACTCACCTAGCTGGCTTGCTCACCCTAATTTTGGCGATTGACTGGGGATGGCCAAGGTTGAGTTGGGCAGTTTGGGGCGTGATTTTAATCATGCTGGCGGTGCTGGAATTGGCATTCAGCGTGAAACAGCCCTTTCCTCCTACTTCCTTGCTCCATCTCCTACACCACACAACTTGGCAGCTGGGACTAATCTTGGCTGGGCTATCCTATGGCTTGTTTGTCCTCAATCAGGTGGCAGTTTTCGCCCAGTTGACCTCTGTGTTGGAGCGCCCGCTTATGGGGCTAGAGTGGGGCTTAGTCTGGGGTTTGGCTCCCCTGGCCCTGACTGGGGTGGGAACTTGGAATCTGGCTCGGCGGGAAGTTGCCAGTTGGTTGAGTATAGACGCTTTAGCCCTGTGGCAGTGGCTTATCTTAACAGCCCGACCCCCGCAAGGGTTGGAACCAGGAATTGCCTCAATTAGCTTAGGGATAGCTACAGGATTGATGTTCGTCAATAGCCGTAACTTAGAGCAGGTAGCAGCAGCAGCGATTACCGTAGGTTTTGGCTTGAGTTGGCTGGCACTGTCTTTGTGGGATAGCAGTTTTGGTTGGGCATTGCGGCAAGAAGCAAGCTGGCTGTTGGCAGGGGTAATTACTGCGACAAGCTTGTGGATTCTCCGCCAATGCTTAAGGGCATTACCGAATAATTTGGCGAGAATTTATGCCCAGGTTAGCGATGGTTGGGCAACTTGCCTCTCGCTCCTGATGTTATTGGCGCTTTCTGGTAATGTCCTTAATGCTCCAGACGGTAGAGAAGCG
Source organism: Microcystis sp. M109S1 (assembly GCF_020247025.1). Classification (NCBI taxonomy): domain Bacteria; kingdom Bacillati; phylum Cyanobacteriota; class Cyanophyceae; order Chroococcales; family Microcystaceae; genus Microcystis; species Microcystis sp. M109S1. The sequence goes on along the minus strand of NZ_JADBRW010000026.1, from coordinate 4,901 downwards.
ATCGCCACTTGGCTGCTGATGGGGGCGACAGCTTATCGCAGTTGGCAGCCCTCGCGCCAACCTAACCTAGTCATTTGGTTGAGCATCTCAGTCCTGCTAGTTGCCCAAATTCCCACCTGGGTAGGGGAAGAAACTCGTCTCGTCACCCTGGCGATCGCCACTGGGTTGATGTTCTTTCAGACTCATCGCCTACAAAAATTAGCAGCGGCTGCCATCACGGTAGGCTTGTCCTTGGGCTTGAGCGTTGCCTTACTAGAGAGATTGCCTCTCCCTGGATTAGATTGGCTGTTGGCGGGGGCAATCGCCCTTATCCCCCTCTGGCTGTTGCGCTATTGGTTGAGCCAGCGTACTTCTGCACTTGCTCTCCTCTATGCCCGCGCCTGCGATGGCTGGGCAATCACCCTCTGTAGTCTGGAGTTGTCGATTCTGGTAGCTAACACCTCGATAGTGCAGGAGCCTTTCCGTACTCTCCTCTTGTCGCTCTTGCTTATGGGAGCAACCGCCTATCGCAGTTGGCAACCTCCCCGTTTTCCCTCAGCAATCTGGTTGAGTATTGCCACCTTATCCCTAGTCCAGTTGCCCTTGCTAGGGCTGACAGGGTACAGGCTAATCGGCTTAGGAATAGCAACTGGGTTGATGCTGGTTCATGCCTATTATTTACAACAAGGGGCGGCAGTTACCCTTACCATCGGCTTCGCTCTGGCTTTGTGGGGAATTTGCCTGTGGGATGGTTGGGCGGGATGGGCCTTGCGTTCAATTGACGGCTGGTTGCTGGCAGTTGCCTTGCTCATAGCTGTCCTCTGGATGCTGCGAAGTTGGTTCTTGCGCCGCCAGAGCCAACTTGCCGCCCTCTATACCCAGTCCCTCGATGGCTGGGCAATTGCCCTCTGTAGTCTGGAGTTAGTCGCCCTGACTCTCCATTCTCTAGCCGTTTACTCGGATTGGATGGCGGCCTCGATCCTTCCTGTCCTAGCGGCTGCCCTGACTTTAGGGGCGATCGCCTATCGAAGCTACCTCGATCCGAGTAACTGGGGCATCTACGGGGTAGGCTGGAGCTTGGAACTGTTCACCATCGAAGTTCTCAACCTAACTAAGCAGTCTTTAATTGCCCTAGTGATCGCCAATATTCTCTTGGGATTGCTTACCCAACTGTTGGGAGATTGGTGGCACAGATATCACAGGCGGGAAATGCTCAATAGCTGGAATATCCTACCCTTGCTCTATGGGGCATTAGGAGCCGCTCTGCGTTGGGGATTTTTCAGTAGTTGGACTGGCTTGAGTTCTTTGGGACTGGTACTGATTGCCATCGGAGTTGGGCGGCGCTCCTCGGACGGGAAGCCCTTGTTGTACCTGGGAATTGGCGGGATCTCCATCTCAGCCTACGAGCTATTGTTTTATCAAATTGCCGACCTGTCCCAAGGCGATCAATTTTTGGCAATGGCAGCCCTGGCCGCCAGCTTGGTTTACGGCTATCGGTTGCTCTCTCCCTGGTTGGCTGGCTACTTGCATCTGACGGGTTCAGAATTGAAGTTGGTTGCCCACCTGCACTGGGCTTTGGGCAGTTGCCTGTTACTAGGGGCTTTATTCTATCCCGTTGCAGTCAATCAACTGTTGGGATTGGCAACCGGTATCTTTTTGACTCGTTATGCTATCTGGCAAGGGCGCAACCATCCTGACCAGGCGATCGCTGAAATATGGGTCTATCTGGGTATTCTAGAAGCCACTGGGATTGGGGTTTATGCTGCCAATACTATTCCTCCGATGGAATTCTTCTCTCAATACCTAGTTTCTTGGTTGGGAGTAATCGCCTCTGGGGTGGCTGTTTTCACCTATCTGCTCCCTTGGCGGCTTTGGGGCTGGCCGCCTCGTCCTTGGCAATTCCTCGCTCTTGTTCTTCCAGGACTCGCCCTTGGGGGCAGTTTAGACAAGCTCAATCCCCTAAGTTTGCTGGTGGTGGCTGGATTCTATGCTTGGCTGGCTTGGCTGCGGCAGCAACCCCGGTGGCGCTATCTTACCCTCTTGTTAGTGAATTGGGCGATCGCCCTTTGGCTGGCGGCTTTCTCTCTGGCAACTCCCTTCGCCTACAGCAGTCTTGTCGGACTGTCTCTCCTCTGTCTTGTCTGGATAGAACCTACCTGTCAGGGGAGGCAAGGCAAATCCTTGCGCCACCTGCTCCGCCTCTTGGGAACAGGCATTATTGCTAGTGCGGCTCTCTGGTTTGATCATCAGACGGGAATCCTGCCTGGCATCCTCAGTTTAGTGGCAATTTTTGCCGGATTAGCCTTACGAATTCGCGCCTTCCTCTATCTTGGCACTTTTACTTTTGTGGCTACTGCTTTCTATCAGTTGGTAATTTTGATTTCCCTTTATCCTCTGCTTAAATGGATTATCGGATTGCTGGTGGGGGTTAGCTTGCTCTCAATTGCTGGCAATTTTGAAACTCGCCGTACTCAATTAACTAGCTTGCTGCAAAATTGGCTCAGAGACTTACAGGAGTGGGATTGAGATACTCCCACCGTCACAGCGTAACTTGACGGGGGGAGTATGTCACTGTTGCAATGCTTTTAAGAAGCGTCCCATAGTGGCAAATAAACCGGACTTTTTGGCTTTATTAGCAGGATTAGAACTATCATTAGGAGTATTACTAGAAGCTTTCAGAATCAGATTTTCTAAAGCTTCGCCCATGGGTTTAGTGGGTTGTTCGGAAATTAACTCGTAACCGTTTTCTTTTTCGAGCCAAACTTGCCACAAAGAAGGATAGGAACGATACACGATCGCTGATTCCAAGGGACGAAAATAATAACAACTTTCTAGGGTACTTAAAAATCTTTCTCGCAATTGTCGGGCCGCGTAACCGATACCCACTACCGATACATCTTCCAATTGGGGAATCAGAAGAACCACGGGGCGATCTTCGGCAAGGTAACAGAGTTTTTCTACGGAATTAATCTCGACCGAGGAGGGACAAACAACTAAAAACGCTTCATCTTCGGGCTTAATTTTGTTTTCGATGGGAATAAAACGACTACCTAAATCTCCCAGTTGAAAAACTGTTTCGCCCCAATCCCGTCGGGCTAACATGGCGGCCCCGGTATCGGGAAAAATTACCCTTAAACCAGAACCATAACTGTGAAAAATAGATGTAAAATCAAGGGCTAAAGCTTGCGCTTGTAGAGCAATTTCTGGGATAACTAATTCCACTTGTATGCGTCTGTCTCCCGATTCTAGAGCCAGTTGGGTGGCGGCTTTCGCTTGCAGGATCGTTTCTTCTAGGGAATTGGGTAGGGTCATTTCAGTTATCAGTTATCAGTTATCAGTGAGCAGTTATCAGTTATCAGTTATCAGTGATTACCTCTGGTCGTCGGTGGCTTAAAATCAGAAAGATTTTAATTTTTATAAAAGGTAGGGTTGATTCATGAATGAACCCTACGTCCTGTAGGGGCGAAGCATTCGGGCAATAACCTATCGGTGAAACCGTAGATTTTCTATCCGAATGCTTCGCCCGTACTTTTTGCCGCAAACCCTACTTAAGTTTAGATGAAGTATGACGGGATTTGGCATCATCCCCAGCATTAAGATAAATCCTATAAAATACTTTTAGTTTTTAAGAAGAAATTCGGTAATTTGGGAAAAAAAGGTGAGGAGAGAAAGCTTAGGAAAGCTGATAGGAGCCGTGACGTTGGGCATAATAATCGAGAATTGCCGTCACCAGAGGGCGATCGCTTTCCTGAAAAGCCTCGGTATAGTTAATTTCTAGACTACCGATCTGACTTTGGTGATAATCGAATTGTTGGAACTGCTGGGGAGTGAGGTGGGTTTCGACCCCCTGAACCTGTTCCAAATGACTGGCTAACTCCCGATAGATAGCCAAGGGCATTCGCGGATAAATAATGGTTTGTTTTTGTTGAATAGCAATCGATCGCACGGGTTTTACTCTCCTGATTCGGAAACATTATAGCTGATCGAGGCTTGCGGTGCGGCGGCGGGTTCGGGGACACCATCCCCTAAACGACGGGTAATAGTTCGACCGCGTTGTTGTAGGACAATATAGGGGTTATCGGGATTAGTATCGATCGCTTTAACTAAAATTAAACCATTAGAGAGGGTAGAACCGGGGATAACTCGACGTTCCGTGGCTTCTCCCGGGGCTTTCACGATCGCCATGGCAGTGGTAGGTAACTGGACGATGCCCGATACTTGCACTTCTTCTGCTTCCGTCGGTTGCGGTGGTGGTGGCGGCGCTTTCACTATCGGTCGTCCGGGGGTGGGACGATTGCCTACGGATGCGGATGCGGGTGCGGCTGCGGTAGCCGCCGGAGTCCCAGCTGGGGGTTTTTCTTCCTCTATAATCGTAATATTTGGCTGTAGGGGAAAGGGGGCAAAGGGATCGCTGCGACCGCGATTAATTTCCGCCCGTTTTTGGTCAGGATCGGTAGCAGGAATCAATCCCGCTACCCTTGGGGTGGTTGGTTTGGTAGCCGGTTGTACAGGATTGCTAAAGGCAGTAGGTTGGGCAGCCGGGGGACTAGGAGAGGGGGTGGGGGTTTCTTGGGTAGGCGGTGGGGATTGATTAGCTTGGTTAGAAGCTGGACATCCCACCAACAATAAAGCGACACTCCCCACCGATAGGATTAGCGGCAATTTTTTCATCGAAAATTTGGGTCTGAAACCCCGTCGTTCTACGACGGCTTTACTGTTAAATACTAACACATTTACGAAATATATGCCAGAATGTGAGACATGGAAAAAGCCTACTCGTTCCGATTTTACCCCACACCAGAACAAGAGTCGCTATTGCGGCGCACCTTGGGCTGTGTAAGATTAGTTTACAACAAAGCTCTCCACGAACGAACACAAGCTTGGTACGAAAAGCAAGAAAGAGTAGGCTACGCTCAAACTTC
>NZ_JADBRW010000259.1:0-11617 GCF_020247025.1 Microcystis sp. M109S1 | reverse complement strand
TCTGACGACAAAGATTTTTACTGGTTTTTCATTCACCGTTGTTTATCGGAACCCCTGCGCTATGTTTGACGAGGTTTTCGCTACCCTCCCTTTTTGTCTCTTATGCAGACTTTCGAGTTCAAGGGTTCAACTCAATCGAGCTATTCACTACCGCCCACTCAGGGGATTTAAACCAATTTCATTTTCACATAAAGCCGTCCTAAAAGGACGGGGCTTTAACCCAAAATTTTGGTAAAAAAGTTATCTTGTAATTAAATCTTGATACAATAGTCTTCCGTGTCTTGGATCACCATTAGAACAACCCCCAGTCGTTGGGAAGCCGATTGGCTACAGGAAATGCTCAAAGCTCACGACATCCCCAGTCGCGTTATCGCTATTGGCCTTGGTATTTATTGCGGCCAGGGGCATCAGGCCGCCCTACAAGTCCGTCCCCAAGATCGCTGGACAGCACTTTTGTTATTAAGTCCTCTAGAGGAAAGTCTATAATTGTCTTTATTTTAAACTATGTCTCTATTTGATTGGTTTGCAAATCGCCAAAAAACAGAACCCAAGGTTCAACAACAACAGGAACGAGAAATAGCCGATGGTTTATGGACAAAATGCCCAAATTGCGGCGTTTTGGCCTATACGAAGGATTTATTAGCTAATCAACTGGTTTGTCTCGATTGCGGTTATCATAATCGGGTCGAAAGTGAAGAAAGAATTCGCCAGTTAGTGGATGCGAATACTTGGAATTGCCTCGATGAACAGATTCGACCGACGGATCCGCTCAAATTTCGCGATCGGAAAAGTTATAGCGATCGCCTGCGGGAAACCCAAGAAAAAACTGGTCTGACGGATGCTGTCCAGACGGGAACGGGGACGATCGATGGTTTACCCTTAGCTTTAGGGGTGATGGACTTCCGTTTTATGGGGGGTAGCATGGGATCGGTGGTGGGAGAAAAACTCTGTCGTTTGACGGAACAAGCTACCGATGAACGTTTACCCCTCGTGATCATCTGCGCTTCCGGTGGGGCGAGAATGCAGGAAGGAATGTTAAGTTTAATGCAGATGGCCAAGATTTCTGGCGCCCTTAACCGGCATCGAGAAGCAAAGTTACTCTATATTCCCGTCTTGACTAATCCCACCACGGGAGGAGTCACGGCCAGTTTTGCCATGTTGGGAGATATTATTATCGCCGAACCAAAGGCTACTATCGGTTTTGCTGGTAAACGGGTAATCGAACAGACTTTGCGCGAGAAATTACCGGAAGGTTTCCAAACATCGGAATACCTATTAAAACACGGGTTTGTCGATGCGATCGTTCCCCGTACCCATCTCAAGAAAACCCTCGCTCAATTAATCAGTTTACATCAGCCCTTTTTCCCCTTGTTATCCCCCCTCAACAGCCATCATCACTACAGTCAACCGGAGTTAATCCCTCTGAAAACAGCCCAAGGTCAAACAACAGTTTAATCCCTGTAAGACGGCACTGGAGTTGAAAGTCTGAGCATTTGTACTAAAATATCCCGATAGGCAGTTTAAATGTAGTACAGCTTACTTAACTGGGTTGACAATGATCGCAAAGTCCAAAAAATTCGAGAGTGTGGTAATAAACCTTGAATTGGTGGGATTTTTCGAGTTTTTCTTCCAATTCATGAACGGGACACTCATTAAAGACGATAGACCGACCGCAATGAATACAGGTAAGATGGTGTTGATCCTGCTGAACGGAACTGTAGAGGGATTCTCCTGTGGCTAGGGTTCTCACCTGCACTGCTCCCTGTAGTTTTAGGGATTCTAGGGCGCGGTAAACAGTGGCTAACCCCATATTTTGGTCACGCTGACGGAGTTCCACAAACAATTCCTGAGCGGATACTGCCCGATTTAAGGTTTTGAGTAAGTGGATAATGCGCTCTTGCGATCGGGTGCGTTGGGATTTCATATCAAAAAGGTCAGCGATCAAAGTTAATTCTATGCCAAAAAATTATCAGTGCTGTATTTATGTTACCCTGCGCCCCTCGGTGCTCGATCCGGCGGGTACGGCCGTAGAATCGGGATTAAAGCAATTAGGTTATGATACTGTAGCCGGGGTGCGAATTGGTAAGTATATTGAGCTTACCGTGACAGCAGCGGACGAAACCAGCGCTCGCGCTCAATTGGCTCAAATGTGCGATCAACTATTGGCTAATCCTGTGATTGAAAATTATCGCTTTGATTTGCATTGTCAGTCAGGAGATAGGGGATAGGGATTAGGGGATAGGGGATGGGGGATAGGGGATAGGGGATAGGGGATAGGGGATAGGGGATAGGGGATAGGGGATAGGGGATAGGGGATAGGGGATAGGGGATAGGGGATAGGGGATAGGGGATAGGGATAAAAGACAATTTTATTTCCCCAACACCCAACAACCAACAACCAACACCCATCTGATAAGAGCTTTTTGCAAAATGAATTAACCAAGTTAAAAATTATGAAGTTTGGGATTATTGTTTTCCCCGGATCGAATTGCGATCGAGATGTGGCAACGGTGACGGAGGGGATTTTTCGGCAACCTACCCGCTATGTTTGGCATCAAGAGACGGAGCTATCGGATTTGGATGTGATCGTGGTGCCGGGGGGATTTAGTTACGGCGATTATTTGCGCTGTGGTGCGATCGCTCGGTTTTCGCCAGCGATGAAAACTGTCCGAGAAGAAGCTGAAAAAGGTAAATTAGTTTTAGGCATCTGTAACGGTTTTCAGGTATTAACGGAAATTGGGCTGCTACCCGGTGCGTTAATTCGTAATCGCGATTTACATTTTATCTGCGATCGAGTGCCGGTAAAAGTGGAAAATAATCAATCTGTCTGGACGCGAGGTTATCAACCGCAACAGGTGCTTAATTTGCCGATTGCCCACGGGGAAGGGCGTTATTATGCCGCAGAAGATACGTTAAAATCTCTGGAGGATAACGGACAAATTCTCTTTCGTTACTGTACTGCCACAGGAGAGGCAAATGAGTCAGGGAATCCTAACGGATCGTTAAATAATATTGCAGGAATTACCAATAAAGCCGGAAATGTGCTAGGAATGATGCCTCATCCCGAACGCGCCGCCGATCCGCTGCTCAATTTGACCGATGGGAGTCTGTTATTTGAGGAGATAATCAATTGTTGTTGACTAGACCTCTTGTAAAAATCAAAAATTGTTGTTAGGGTCAGTAGTCAGTAGTCAGTAGTCAGTAGTCAGGAGAATTAAAAATGAATAATAATCAATTAAATGGTCTATTTACAGACTTTAGGCAATTTAATCCTTATTTTTGCCGTTTTTAAACCCTCAAATAGTTGGGTTTTTGGGTTTTTGGGGTTTTAGTTGAAATTTCCCTGATAACTGATAACTGATAACTGATAACTGATAGCTAAAAAACTGATAATCCTGTGGCTGTTTTAAAAGATAATCGGGCTACCGTCCAAAAGGTTCTCTGGATCACCCTGATGCTGAACATTTTGGTTATGGCGATCAAAGCGGGGGTGGGTTTGAGAATTGGTGCTTTAAGTCTGCAAGCGGATGCTCTCCATAGTGTCACCGATAGTGCGAATAATGTCTTGGGATTGGTAGCGATGCGGTTTTCCTCTCCCTATCCCGATCGAGATCATCCTTACGGACATCTGAAATACGAAGCGATCGGAGCTTTAGCGATCGCCGCCTTTTTGGGGATTGCCTGTTTTGAAATTTTGCAAGGGGCGATCATGCGTATTATCAAAGGAGGCAAACCGATCGAGATTGCCGGTCCTGAGTTATGGCTATTAATTATCGTTTTAGGGGTGAATATTTTTGTTACTTATTATGAAAGATCGGTGGGGCAGCGTGTCGGTAGTGCGATTTTGATTGCCGATGCTCGTCATACCATGAGTGATGTGTGGGTGACAATTACGGTTTTATTGGGTTTAGTGGGGGTTTGGGTGGGTAATACGGCTAATATTCCCCAATTACAATGGTTAGATGCGATTTTGTCCTTTCCCGTCGCTTTTTTGGTGTTTAGCAGTGGTTGGAAAGTCCTGATGGAGAATTTACCTTTGTTAGTGGATGAAATGGCGATCGCTCCTGAAGTGATTCATCAAATTGTGATGGAGGTGCCGGGGGTGCTTAATTGTCATGCGATCGCATCTCGGGGAGTGGTGGGAAGACAGGTATTTATAGAAATGCACCTAGTTGTCTCCGCTCAAGATGTGGAAACTGCTCACGCAATCACGGAAGCGGTAGAAGCAAGATTAACCCAACAATTTAGCCCTGTGAGAATTTTAATTCACGTTGAACCGCCGGATTATCGTTCCGATCAGATCACTTTTGATGAAGAAGTGTGAAGCAAAAAGGCCTAAAATAAGTAGCAAACTTTTGCTAGAGGTGGCCATGACGACAGAAAATCAAGCTAGAAGCATAGTAATTACTGGTGGAGCAGGATTTATCGGCTCGAATTTTGTTCATCATTGGTGCGAGAATTATCCTGAGGATCGTGTAATTGTTCTTGATGCTCTTACCTACGCGGGCAATTTGAATAATTTAGCGACACTGAAAGATAGAAAGAATTTCCGTTTTCTGCAAGGGGATATCTGCGATCGAGCTTTAGTTGATGAATTATTTGCTGGTGAAAATATCGATACAGTTGCCCATTTTGCCGCCGAATCCCATGTGGATCGATCGATTCTTGGACCTGGGGCTTTTGTGCAAACTAATGTGGTGGGAACTTTTACTCTATTAGAAAGTTTTCGGCAACATTGGTTAAGTAATCATCAACCGGATAACTATCGTTTTCTGCACGTTTCCACCGATGAGGTTTATGGCAGTTTAGGAGTAGATGATCTGGCTTTTACCGAAACTACTCCCTATGCTCCTAATAGTCCCTATTCTGCCTCAAAAGCGGGGAGTGATCATCTAGCGAGAGCTTATTTTCATACCTACGGAATGCCGACAATTATTACTAATTGCTCTAATAATTATGGTTCCTATCATTTTCCCGAAAAGTTAATTCCTTTGATGTGTATTAATATTCTTTTGGGTAAACCTTTGCCCGTTTATGGTGATGGTCAAAATGTTCGAGATTGGTTATATGTGCGGGATCATTGTCAAGCTTTAGATACAGTTATTAACCAAGGAAAAGCTGGAGAAACCTATAATATTGGCGGAAATAATGAAGTAAAAAATATCGATTTAGTCAGTATGTTATGTGAGTTAATGAATGAATTAGCTCCCGATTTACCCGTGAAACCTGCTCAGAATTTAATTACTTTTGTCAAGGACCGCCCTGGACATGATCGCCGGTATGCTATTGATGCTAGTAAAATTCGCACTGAATTAGGTTGGCAACCTCAAGAAACGGTAGAGGGGGGATTAAGAAAAACCATTCAATGGTATCTCGATCATCGGGATTGGTGGCAACCTTTGTTATCCAAAGAATATCAAGAGTATTATGGGAAAGTTTACGGTTAGATAAGGGTAAAAACTTTAATCTTAATTTTGGGTGTGTTAGCCAAAACTAACACACTTATTACTTTAGCTAGATTAATATTTTAATTGTCAGTGATTAAGATCACAGAAAAATCTCAAAAAAATAGTTAGGTTTGAGAGATAATAGGAGCAGATCAGGCTAAGACTGGTAATCTTGACTTTTTATTAGCAGCAACTATGGCTTATAAAAGAAATTATCGCCGCCGCAAGAATCGGCAATCGGGAAGGACAATTCCAGGGATTTTCATCTTTTTAGTTTTAATGTCCGTTGGGATGGCATTTAAAAACCAAAGTTCTCAACTGCTCAGGAATTTTCAATCATTTAAACCAGCCAATAACTTAATTTATAATACTAATAATCTGCAACTTTCTCAGCCAATTATTCCTGGGAATAATCACCAAGTTAGACAGGGAAATTATCAAAATATTGATCGTCTAGCTCGCAGCATCAATTACCAAGGAAATTCTCTATCAGAATTAGCAACAATTCTATCTAAATATGCCAAAACAGAAGCAGAAAAAGCCCGCATTATTTACGTTTGGATTACCCATAATATTACCTACGATGTGGCAAGTTTTTTAAGGGGTAATTACGGTGATGCGAGTCCTTATGTGGTTCTCAAAAATCGTTTTGCTGTCTGTTCAGGGTATGCCAATCTTTATCAAGCTTTAGCAGAAAAAATGGGATTAAAATCAGCAGTTGTTATCGGTTATGCTAAAGGATTCGGCTATCTAGTGGGCAATGCTAGTGATGCTAACCATGCTTGGAATACTGTCAGAATTAATAATGCTTGGTATCTAATTGATGCAACTTGGGGTGCGGGAGTAGTCAATAACAATCAATTTCAACGGCAATTTAATCCTCATTATTTTGCTACTCCACCCGCACAATTAATTTATAGTCATTTCCCCGAACAAACTCAGTGGCAATTATTACCGAAAGTTTATAGAAAACAACAATTTGATTCTTGGCCGATTGTGACATCACAATTTTTTCGAGATGGCATAAAATTAGTCAATCACAATAGTTATAATATCCAGTCTTCAGGAATAACAGAAGTTATTTTACAAGTTCCTCCTCACACCCAGATTTCTGCTCAATTGCAGCAAAATAATTTACCTATCAATAGCCATTTACCCTTAATTCAAAGAGTCAATGGACAAGCAACAATTAAAGTTTCCTTTCCCCAAGCTGGAAGTTATGATTTGATGGTTTTCTCTAAAAATAAATCCGATAAAAATAACCTTAATCATGCTTTATCCTATCGAATCACCAGCAATGCTATGGGTGTTTCTATCCCGAAAACCTATGCTACTTTTGAAGAAAATAATGCCTATCTTTATAGTCCCACAATAGCCAAATTAACGAAGAATCAATTGGTAAATTTTAAAATCGAAGTACCTAATGCTTTAGATGTGGTTATCATTGATCAATCATCGGGTAACTGGACTCCTTTAGCTAAGTCAGGTAATTTATTTTTCGGTAATGTTAAAGTTGGTTCAGGAAAGATAACTATCGCTGGCAAGTTTATCGAGGGTAATAACTACGCTAGTTTAGTTGAGTACGAGTAATTTGTCTTTGAGTCATTAAGGAGCAAAAGAATGAATCTTGATACTTTTAACAACTCTCAGAAAATCCTTATCGAAGATGATAAAAGTTTACTGATGTTTGAAAATAAAGAAATTATTTTGGTTGGTCAATTTAAAAATCAAATAATTGAAGAATTAGAAGACTATATTTCTGACTTTGTTCTCGATGGTGTAATGTTAAAATCGAAAAGTTATATTTGTGGTCAGATAGCTAAACTAGATTGGGTTTATTATCCGAGAGATAGACAAATATTAAATCTATTAATTTTAGGAGAAAAACGATGGAGACAAGGTAAAATTAAAGTTTATGGTCAATGTGACTTTTCTCCTATTTTAGAAAAATTAGCCCATCAAGAATATGACTACTCGCAATTATTACAGATATTAAAAGAGCAAGGATTTAAAAATTTCAATGAAACTCGTCAAATAAAAATTACCCTAGAATTTATTCCTGAAAATAGCCCACTGGAACAAGAATCAGAGTCACCCCTAGAGTAAATTTGTATGTTATTATGATTGAATAGGGAATAATTAAGGAGCAAAAGAATGAATATTAATACTTTTAACAACTCTCGGAAAATCATTATCGAAGATGATAATAGTGTATTGATGTTTGAAAATGAAGAAGTTATTTTGGTGAAAAAAATTAAAGAAAAAATTCAAGCAGATTTTTTGAAGTATATCGGCGAATATACTTCCTATGGAAGACTAAGAAGAGATATATCAGATCCTGGTTCTACATTTGGTCAAATTAATAAAATTGAATGGGTTCATTATCCGAGTGAAGGGAAGGATTGTAAATTATTAATACGGGGTGAGAAAGACTGGAGAACAGGAAAAGTTAAAACTTATGGAGAATGTACTTTTTCTAGTGTTTTAGAAAAACTGCCTAAAAAAACGCCTGAACGTCCAGATTATGATAACGAATTTCTGCGGGAATTACAAAAACAGGGATTTGAGCATTTAAATGAAACTCGTCAAATAAAAATTACCCTAGAATTTATTCCCGAAGAAAGCACAATTGAGCAAGAACCAGAATCACCCCTAGAGGAGATTCGGCAAATGCTGCGAGAAAATACAGAAAAAACTAACTTCAATTCCTGAAAACCTAATTAGGTAATAAGGAAAATAAATTAAAGCAATCTCCTCTCTCCTGCTGTAATTATCATGGCAAAAACTCCGAGAATCCCGATTCCGATCGAAGTGAGAAAATATGTTTATCAAAGGGATAATTATCAATGTCAGAGTTGCGGTAAACCCGAAAAATTAGCCCAACTTTCCATAGATCATATAATTCCCTTAGCTTTAGGTGGCAGTAACGACATTAGTAACCTGCAAACCCTTTGTTTATCCTGTAATCGCCGCAAAAAAGACCATTTAGACCCGCGCTTTCGGCGTTATTTTCAATGAATATGCAATGGCTGCCGACCGTTCCCTCGATCGCCACTTGTGGAATTACCGCCGGGATGAGTTAGAATCGGAAAGGAGAATTTTTTAGTAACCATGATCAAATTACGTCTAAAACGCTTTGGCAAAAAACGCGAAGCCAGTTATCGTATCGTTGCGGCCGTTAGCACCAGTCGTCGCGATGGTCGTCCCCTAGAGGAATTAGGATTTTACAATCCCCGCACCGATGAAGTGCGTCTGGATGAAGAAGGGATTATCCGACGCTTACAACAAGGAGCGCAACCAACGGACACCGTACGCAGCATTCTCACCAAACAGAAAATTTTCGAGAAAATCAATGCCTAGTACCCCCAACTATCTCGAACTGGTGAAATTTATTATCGAGCCGTTTTTGGAAGATCCGGCCAGTCTGAGATTGGATATCGAGCGCTGTCAGGAAAATCAACGTCTTTGGGTGCGTGTAGCCTTCGATGATGCCGATAAAGGCAAAGTTTACGGCCGGGGAGGACGCAATTTACAGGCGATTAGAACTACCCTAGAAATGGCGGCCGCGAGTGTGGATCGCTCTCTTTATCTAGAAGTCTATGCGGCCGAAAATGAAGGCGAACAGCGCCGCACCCGTCGTTCTAATGGTAACTTTGAAGGTACGGAAAGAAGACCGAGCAATCGCCGACCACCCGCACCCCGGCAGCCGAACAACTAACGAGCGATTTTAGGAAAACAGGGAAGGGGTTTCATCCTCGACCCTCTCCAGTTGCTCTAACTGCTGCCAAACTTTGGCGAGTAAAGTGGTTAATCCGGCTCCCGTAACAGCGGAAATAGTCAAAATCTCGGCATTAGTTATTTTAGCAAACTGCTTTTGATAGTTATCTATCGTTTCCTCGTCCACAGCATCAATTTTGTTGAAAACCAGTATTTGCGATCGCTTTTCTAATCCCCGACCATAGGCGGCTAATTCCCCTTGAATAATTTGATAATCGGCGATCGGGTCTTCTGATGTCAAGGAGACAAGATGAATTAACAGGCGTGTGCGTTCGATATGGCGTAAAAATTCGTGTCCTAAGCCGATTCCTAGGTGCGCTCCCTCGATTAATCCAGGAATATCGGCGAATACCGTCCCGTCTCCCGTGGGTTTGCGTACCACTCCCAAGTTAGGAATGAGAGTCGTAAAGGGATAATCGGCGATTTTGGGACGAGCAGAGGAAACGGCCGAGATTAGGGTGGATTTCCCCGCATTGGGCAGCCCGATCAGGCCTACTTCCGCTAATAACTTCAATTCTAGGCGTAAATGGCGTTTTTCTCCCTCTAAACCGGGTAAAGCGTATTCGGGTGCGCGATTATTATTACTTAAAAAGTGGCGGTTGCCTAATCCCCCTTTTCCCCCGGCGGCCACGATTAAAGTCTGTTCGGGAGTTACCAAATCGCCGATAATTGCCTCGCTATCGAGATCGTAAACCACTGTACCACAGGGAACTTTAATAATGCGATCGCTACCGTTGGCCCCGGTGCAGTTGTTGGGGCCGCCCCGTTTGCCGTCATCGGCCTTAAAATAGCGACTATACTGGAAATCTAGCAGGGTTTGCAGGTTCTGAGTCGCCACGAAAATCACCGAACCACCTTTTCCCCCATTACCTCCGGCCGGACCGCCGGCGGGGACGTATTTTTCCCGACGGAAAGCGACAATTCCATCACCTCCCTTACCCCCTTCTACTTCTATTTCGGCGCGATCAATAAACTGCATAAGATTAAGTAGTTAAAGTGAAAAAATGCTCAAGATCATTGCTTGTTCTACAAATACTGTGGCGTATTCTCAGGCAATTTGTGTTTGTTCCCTAGTTATTTCAATAACTTGATCATAATCTCCTAATTGTCGTAAATCATAGGTAATTCTTAACGCTTTTGATAGTTCTAATGGTAATTCCCCTGTTTGAATAAAATGTTGAGAAAATTGCTGTCGTACCCCTCGATGACTGCGCGTATTGATATTTTTAACTATTAACAGAGCTTGGACTGTACAATAAATGGCATAATAGCAACGAGAAATACAAGCACGATAATAATTTTTTTCAAGTAATAGGGTGGCCGCTTCTAATTCTTCATTAGCTTGATTGATATAGGACGAAATTTGGTTTTGGTTCACAGGAAAATCCCTTCTCGGCGAATATTGTCCATTAATGGGGTTTGTCGATGAACAAAGTCTTCATCGGCGATGGGAATCAAAGAAATGAAGGTATTATATTTAAGGTCTAGTTGAGTAGCGATGTCTGCCATCCGAATCACTTCATCTCCAGGGGAAATGGGGCCTTTTAATACGACCATAATATCAATATCTGAGTCCTCATTGGCGTTACCCCTCGCTTGTGAACCAAAAAGGATGAGTTTTACTAACCGTTTTCCATAAAACTTTGCTAATTCTTGGCGAAATTCTTGTAGTATAGGCATTAGGGTTTGTAATTGAGCCATTGTTTTATTAGCTAGAAATTATTGTATTTGGCCAAAAAATGTATTATGGTGGACTTGCTTCTGCTGATCGTAGCACTTCTAATTGATTTATGAGCATCACCGCCACCAGCGACTAACATCCCTAATACCTTGATACACTTCTCTTAAAGCGACCTCCCCCCCCCAAATGAAGGATTAAAGGGACTAAATGGGGAATAGTTTCGAGAAAATGAGGACGAGTGAGAGTACCCAAAGCCTGAAGGGTTGGGAACATCTCATTTTGGATTTTGGATTGGGGGATTGTCTGTGTGAGCCAGTTTCAGGAGAAAACTTCCCATCTGTAGAAGGCGATTGGCGAAAATGGGATGCTCCCATCGCCTTTGCTGTTTTAATAGGGTCGAGGTTGAAAATTATCGGGAATATCTAATTCAAATACTTGGTCATGAATCCGAGCCACATAAAACCCTTCTTGCAGAATTTTTTCCCGTAATCCTGGGGATAAATCAACCGCCGCTAATATGCCATAGAGTTTTTTATCTTTGTGTTCAGAGAAAAAGCTGCGAAACCGTTGTAAAATACTTTTTAATTGAGTAATAGATTCCTCTTTGGCATGACTTTTAACCTCAACGATATAGGCGGTATTTAGCTCACCATTGGTATAGGCAAGGACATCAATTTCTAGGTGTTGTCCATCTTTACTGACTCGCACACTG
>NZ_JADBRW010000258.1:0-21247 GCF_020247025.1 Microcystis sp. M109S1 | reverse complement strand
TAGGGAGATAGGGAGATAGGGAGATAGGGAGATAGGGAGATAGGGAGATAGGGAGATAGGGAGATAGGGAGATAGGGAGATAGGGAGATAGGGAGATAGGGAGATAGGGAAAAAAAGACTGGCAGTTAATAGCTTCCTTTTTTATTATATCTCCCGCAAAATTGAGTTTTTAATCGCAGACTTGCTCTTAAAGTCCTTAATTTAAGGATTTTTACAGAAAAAGATCGCTTTTCTACTGCCAGGAAATAATCTATTTCTTTACTTCTTCTCCTGACTCGGAGAATACTGGCTCTTGACTCCTCACTTAACGGAAGATTTTTGATTTATGCAGCAGGTTTAGTGATTAGGCACTGATACTAGATAAGTAGTTATAGAATTCTAATAACTCCTCATTAGTTAGCAGTAAACGGGACTTTTTGCCATAGGTAGAAATCAGGTATTCCCGACCTTTTTCTGTGGTCCAAGCTAATCGTTTCATCTCCACATCAATTTTAGTTTTAAGAACTGAATAATCGATTTCTTCGGGAATAACAACAACTGGTTCCGGTTCTGGGGGTTCTTCTTCAGTTAAACTCGCTTCTTCTGGCAATTCTGATAATAAGGAGTAATTATCAGGTTCCGTTTCTAATAATAAAGGCTCTGGTTCTGGGACAGAGATTTCCTCAACAGGAGGTAATTCCGGTTCAATTTTGGCTGGGGGAATATCCTTAACTTGGGGTAATTCCGGTTCAATTTTAGCTTCAGGACGAGGTATTTCAGTGACTTTAGCCGTTTTAGTCGATTTTTTGGCACTAGCGACGGGTTTAGGCAAATCTTCCGGTAGAGAAATATTATTGGGGCTGACTTTTTCCACAAGCTGGAGATCGGGGGTGTTTTCAGCCTCTAAAAGCAGTTTTTTGGCACTAGCGACGGTTTTAGGCAAATCTTCCGGTAGAGAAATATTATTGGGGCTGACTTTTTCCACAAGCTGGAGATCGGGGGTGCTTTCAGGCTCTAAAAGCAGTAAAGCCCGTTCTCTGGCTCTATCTTCGGCGATTTCCACCGTATCTGCCGCTGCTAAACCTGTAACGACCGTTTTTCCCTCAATTTCGACGATCGCTTTCACAATATACTTGCCGTGATCGATTTGAACTAACTCACTAATCAGGGATGCTTGGGGGTAACGTTGGCGTAACTTTTGCAACATGGTGACTTTTTCGAGTTCTTTTGTACTTATATGAGAATACTCTATCGTAATTATGGAAAAATGTAGCAAGTTCTTGCTAAGATTAAAGATTAGATAAAATTTTCAGTTCTAGGATTAGCCTTGCCCACAGTAACAAGATTCTACTAGGCTGAAGCTTCTGCCAGAAAGACTAGCGATCGCCGAAAAGTTTGCCGGTGTTCGCTATTGGCTTATACTAACGAAGGCTTCGATAATTCTCTTCGGTAGGTTCGGGTGTTCGATGCTTGGTCAGTTTACCTTCACTGTCACCACCAGCGATCGCAATTAGCCCGATAGAGATAATCTCTGGAGTCAATGGTTTAAATCAATCTTCTCATTATTAAGTATTTAAACTTAATTATTCACGATTCCGTCAGTGTCTTGTAAGTAAGGATTATTGTTAGATGGACTTCTCGATCGCCACACTCCTCTCTCATCTTAGTGATGATAAATTAGCTACGGGTAAACTTCTCGAAAAAAAACTGGGCTGCGAAGACGATCCCGAAAGCTGCGAAAAATTGCAAGTGATTCTCGATGCTTTGGAACGTCTGGGAATGGTTGTCAAAGAACGCGGGCGCTATCGTCGTGTGATCGAGGAAAATATCGTAGAAGCAAAGCTGCGCTGTTCCAGTAAAGAATTTTGCTTTGCTATCCAAGATAGCGAAGATGCTGATGACATCTACGTCTCGAAAAATCATTTAAGTAACGCTTGGAATGGCGATCGAGTTTTAGTCAAAATCATCCGCGAGGGGACCCGTCGTCGTTCCCCGGAGGGAGAGGTGAGATTAATTCTCGAACGAGCTAATCCTTCGCTTCTAGCGCAAGTAAAACAGGAAAATGAGCAGTTTGTGGCGGTTCCCCTGGATGATCGCCTGAAATTTACCCTTAATCTCCTCGAAAATGGTCAAAACCTCCAAGAAAACATCGATCACCTCGTTCATGTTTCCGTCCTCCGTTATCCCCTAGGGGAAATGCCTCCCATCGGTAAAGTTACTCGTGTTCTCGGTTCCACGGCCGAGGCCGCTGCCGACACGGATATCGTCTCCTGTAAACACGATCTACCCCATAATTTTCCGCCGGAAGCCCTTGAAATTGCCGATAATTTAGCGGATTTCTTCGATAGTGGCGAAAAAGAACAACTGCGAGATTTAACCCCACTCTTCACCTTTACCATCGAAGATGACAACCCCCTGGATTATCCCCCGATCATTGAAAATGCCTTTTCTTTAGAGAAAATCAACCAAAATCGCTGGCGAGTCGCCATTCATATCAGCGATGTGGCCCGTTACATTGAACGGGGCGGATTATTGGATAAAGTTGCCAAAAAACGGGGAACTGCCGTCTATTTAGGCGAAAAAGTGCTGCCATTAGTTCCAGCTGCCGTTACCAGTCGTTGTTCCCTGTCACCGCAAGAACAGCGCCCCGCTATTTCTATCCTCGTCACCCTCGATGACAAGGGGGAGCTAGTGGAGTACGAAATCACCCGCAGCCTCATCCAAGTGGATCAACATTTTACCTATCAACAGGTGCGCGATCTGCTCAGTGAAGAAGATAGCGAAGCTGCCCCCACCGATACCGTTGAAACCCTGAAAGATTTATTTTTTAGCGTTTGCCCCACCCTAAAATCCCAACGTCTGCAGCGGGGTAGTTTTGATATTCAATTAGACAAAATCTCTCCCTACAAAGACGAAGGACGGGGGGGGACTGTTCTCGCTTCTAATAATTTACCGGCCCGTTCTTTACTGACAGAAGTGGCAATTTTAGCCGGCAAAGTCGTCGCTGAACATTTGCAAGCTTTACACTTACCCTGTATCTACTGTGGACAATCGGAACCGGATTGGGATGAATTGGAGGATTTACTCAAATTAGCCAATAATTTAGGGGCAGAATTAAATTTAACTGCCGAGGAGGAGATTAAACCCAATGACTATCAAAATCTCACCCGCATTTTTTCCGCTTCCACATCGGTGAAAGTCCTCAATTATCTCCTGCAAGAAACTCTCAAATTAGTTAGATATAGCAGCCATCCTTTACCCCATTTTGGTTTGGCCTATCCTGGCAATTATACCCACTGTCTATCACCCCTGCAAAGATATGCCGATCTTTGGGTACAACGGGTGTTAAAAATCTTATTAACAGAGGGGAAAGATCGCCGCAGCAAAATCGTCAAAGTCGGGGTTAATTTGGGCAGTAATAGCTGTCATGGACAGATTCATTGGAATATTCTACCAAGTCAAATTCAGGAGGAGTTAGAAGAAGAAAGTCACCTAATTGTTTCCCATCTCAATGATCGCTCAAAAATTGCTGAAGATGCGGAACAAGACCTAGAAGGATTGAAAAAAGCCGAGAAAATGAAAGAAAGAATGGGTCAAGTTTTTCGCGGCTTAATTACCGGTGTACAATCCTATGGTTTCTTCGTGGAAATTTCCGATTTATTAGTGGAAGGGTTGGTTCATGTTTCTTCTCTCAAGGATGATTGGTATGAATATCGCGCTCGTCATAGCTGTTTGGTAGGACGGAAAAATCGCGTTGCCTATCGTCTCGGTGATGAGGTAGAAGTGGAAGTAAAAGATGTAGACTATTATCGTCAGCAAATCGATCTAGTTACGGTTAGCGGTGGCAGTTCAGCAAGTTATGACGACTTAGAAGAAGATTAATTATGAATCAACCAACCACCGAAAAAATCGGGAAAACCCGCTTTATTCTGCCCTTTTTATGCGGTATTTTTCTCTTTTTAACTGGCTGTGTCCGTTACGATGTGGGCATTAATTTTCCCCACCAACACCACGGGGAAATTATTCAACATATCACCCTCGGACAACGCTTAACCAGTCTCAGTCAAACCGAAGCCACTAAATGGTTAAATAGTATCGAACAGAGGGCAAAATTACTTAAGGGGAAAACCGCTCATATTTCCGAACGAGAAATAATTGTGACTATTCCCTTTAGTAATGGTCAGGAATTAGAGGAAAAATTCAATCAATTTTTTGATCCTAGTTCTTCCTTTAAAATCAAAAATTCCGCCGATACTGATGATCTTAAGTTATTGCAACTAGATTCAAAACTGGCAGTTACAGAACAAGATTGCTTCTTTTTGACTCAGAAAAACTTAAAATTAACCGTTGATCTGCGGGCTTTAGGTGTACTTTCTGAACAGGGAAATATTATCGTTAGTCCTGGTTCCTTAGTCGCTATCGACTTCGCTTTAAATACTCCCTTAGCTGGTCAAAATATTGAAGATGACTCAGGATTAAATCCCCCGGTAGAACAAGTTGATGATCAGTTAATTTGGCATTTAAAACCGGGAGACATTAACACCATTACGGCAGCTTTTTGGGTTCCTAACTATTTAGGTATCGGCACAATAGTTATTGTTTTAATAACAGGTTTTGCCTATTACTTGAAATATAGACGCTTGCCCGGTGTATCCCCATCGACTTAAATTGAGAGGGCAAGTAAGTAGTTAGGTGTTAAAAACTGTCAGACACCCCCCTTATTAAGGGGGGATCGAACCCAAAATTTATCTTCAATTTAATTATAACCAGCTACTTATTGCCCAAAATTTAATGATCAATGAGAGAAAAATTGGCCAACTTATGAAACTGATCTAAAAATTGGCCAGCAATAGGGAAAATCTTGGCTAGGATCAAATTATAGTCACAATTGAGACTAGACGGGTTTCCTTTTTTTACTTTATTACTGGCAATTACAGTTATGGTTAGCAATATTCCCTTTTCTATCCCCGAACATAGCCTCGATCGAGATTGTACCACCCTCTCCCGTCACGTCCTGCAACAATTACAAAGTTTTTCCCCCGACGCGCAGGATTTAAGCGCAATTATGAGTCGAATTGCCCTAGCGGGGAAATTAATTGCCCGTCGTCTCAGTAAAGCGGGATTAATGGCGGATGTACTAGGTTTTACTGGAGAAACAAACGTCCAAGGGGAATCAGTCAAGAAAATGGACGTTTTTGCCAATGAGGTATTTATCTCGGTTTTTAAGCAAAGTGGTTTAGTTTGCCGTCTTGCTTCCGAGGAAATGGATAAACCCTATTATATTCCAGAAAACTGCCCCATCGGTCGCTATACCCTACTCTACGACCCGATCGATGGTTCTTCCAATGTGGATATTAATCTTAATGTCGGTTCGATTTTTGCCATCCGTCAACAGGAAGACAATGATTTAGACGGAGAGGCGCGGGATTTACTGCAAAATGGTCGTAAACAAATAGCCGCCGGTTATATTCTCTACGGTCCTTCGACTATTTTAGTTTACTCGATCGGTCGCGGTGTTCATGCCTTTGTCCTTGACCCCAGTTTAGGGGAATTTATCCTCGCCCAAGAGAATATTATTATCCCTGATCATGGGCCGATTTATAGTACCAATGAAGGCAATTTTTGGCAGTGGGATGAGGCAATTCGCGACTATACCCGTTATGTCCACCGTCATGATGGTTACACGGCCCGTTACAGTGGGGCATTAGTGGGAGATATCCATCGAATTATAATGCAGGGTGGTGTTTTTCTCTATCCGGGTACTGTTAAAAATCCTCAGGGAAAATTGCGCTTAATTTATGAAACTGCCCCCCTTGCTTTTTTAATTGAACAGGCAGGAGGTAAAGCTAGTGATGGGGTGACAAATCTTTTAGATATCGTTCCCGATAAATTACACACTCGCACACCTTTAGTGATCGGTAGTGTCGAAGATGTTAAATTGGTGGAGTCTTTTATCGCTGATCGCCGTCATCGCGATGGAGTTTAACTTATAGTTTTATTTAGCGATTAGGAAGCCATATCTTTTCACTATTTCCCAACTGTTTTACGGTTTTATATCTAGTCTATCAGCAGTCAGCATATCCCTCGCCACTCTCACCGATATGGAAATTCAACAGGTCATCTTAAATAACATCGGGCTATTTGAAAAGCTGGAAATTTCCTTGGCACCTACAGAGCAAAACCCAAGCAACATTACTGTTTTTGTTGGTAATAACGGGGCTGGTAAAACTGCTATACTAAAAGCATTAGCAACTTCTCTTAGTTGGTTTACTGCTCGTTTACTTACAGAAAAAGGGAGTGGTAACCCTATTTCTGAAGATGCCATATTTAATACTGCTAATGCTGGCAGCATTGAAATCGAAGTCTTGGATTCCTCCAAATCATTAAACAATCCTGATCAAAGCGAGATTGACCATTATTTCAGATGGATTCTTGCAAAAAGTAAAAAAGGACGTAAAGCCCAATATAATAGCAACCTTAATGACTGTACGCGCTTGGCCAATCGTTATCGTGATGCCCTCACCCATGATGACAAAACTAGCCTACCCCTAATTGCGTTTTATCCTGTCGAGCGTGTCGTACTCGATATTCCACTAAAAATTAGGACTAAGCATACCTTTTTGCAATTGGACGGTTATGATAACTCCTTAAGTCAGGGCGTTGACTTTCGCCGCTTTTTTGAATGGTTCCGAGAACGGGAAGATACCGAAAATGAATCAGGAATTCCTGAAGACGTTCTCAACCAACTAAGACCAATAATGGCTGAAACCAATCAAGACTTATGGCAATGGTTAAACGAACGCAATGCCTCCGCTAAAGATCGGCAATTAACAGCAGTTCGCACCGCCATTGGCCGATTTATGCCCCATCTGGATAACCTTAGAGTCCGTCGTAGGCCTCGTCTCTACATGGCAGTGGACAAAAATGGTGAAACCCTCAACCTAGCCCAACTTTCACAAGGCGAAAAATCCCTAATGGCTCTTGTTGGTGATATTGCCCGCCGTCTAGCCATGCTGAACCCTGCCTTAGAAAATCCTTTAGCAGGTGATGGTATCGTTTTGATTGATGAAGTCGATTTGCATCTACATCCCTCTTGGCAACGTCGCCTCTGCGAGCGCCTGACCGAAACTTTCCCAAATTGTCAGTTTGTGCTGACAACCCATTCACCTCTAGTGATCAGTGATTGTAAAAATGTTTTGATCTACACTTTAGCTAATGGCGAATTGCGACAGTTACCATCTCAATATGGGCAAGATGCTAATACTGTCTTATTAGATGTCATGAATACCAGCATTCGTAATGAGAAAATTGATACTGAATTGAACGATCTGCTAGATGCCATACAAGATTCAAAGCTAACCGAGGCTCAACAATTGCTGGCAGAATTAAGTGAGGAACTACCTGTCAATCATCTCGAATTGGTCAAAGCCAAACTACTACTCCGTAAACAAGAATTGCGTCATGGGAACCATTAGTAAAGGGGCTGAACCTTATGCGAACCATTAGTAAAGGGGCTGAACCTTGTTGTTTAACAGCTTGGAAGAGGAAGAACACTCATGGGGCATACGATGATTTAGATAAAACAGACGAGGGGATAGTCGTTCGGGCAAAGATTCGAGACTATGCTCTTAATGAGCAGTTTTATCTTTGTGCCTATTGCTGCCAGCAAATCAAAGAAATTAATGCTTGCCATAATGAGCATTTAGAAGCTCAAAAGCTAAATCCTAAACGTACGCTCGACTTTTCAAATATTGTTGCTAGTTGTAATACCCCCAATCAATGCGGTGATGCACATAAATCTCAACACCTACCCCTAACTCCCCTGATGACAGAATGTGAAACAGAACTGCGATTCAAAATTAGTGGTCGGGTAGAAGGATTGACCGATCGGGCAGCTGTCACGATTCGAGTTTTAAATTTGGGTGACGATGAAAAAAATAACCGTGCTTTGATCGAAAAACGGAAGCAGTTGTCTAATGCTTTATTATGGGCAAATGATATAAATCCAGATGACGGCTTAGAGGATGATGAAATATTAAATATACTAATCAGTGACCTATCACAACCTCAGCAAGATCAGATGGAACCTTTCACTCCAGTAGTAATTAATATCTTGAGAAGTTGGCTCCAGGCTTAAGAGTAACCGTCTTGATAAATCTGCCCTAAATTAAAACCTAAAACAGACAGATAACAACTCAAATGCAGCGGACGTTTAAAAGCTGTTGGTGCTGAGTTCAAAGTTATCTGCCGCCGCTGATTTGAACCGTTAGGCGGATTTTATTAAGGAGACAAAGCAGATGAAATTAAGTGCTGCATTTTGAGCCAGCAGCACCCGATATCAAATCTAAAATGGTGACAGCGTAAGCGGCAGCAAACCCAGTCAACCCAGAATATCCAGAAAAATTAATTGTATATGCCCTGAGCAAAATCTCGCTTAGAAAAATTAGAAAATCTGAGAAAAGTTCAGGGATGGGATGGAAAGAGTGATTGTAATTCTGGACTCTAACATTTTAAGCTTATTAGCAACCCCGATCGGTGAAGACTGGCCAGAAGATCAAAAGTTATTTACAGAAGTTTATCAATGTACCGAATGGTTTTATCGTCTGCTGGCAAGAGGAGCTTGTCTGACTTCATCTGATCTATGTGATTATGAGGTTAGACGAGAATTGATTAGGATAAAAAGTAAAAGCGTGCAAGAATTAGATAAGTTAAGGAATGTAATTGAGTTTCAGAAAGTCAGTTTTATTTTACTACAAAAAGCCGCTGATCTTTGGGCTGAGTTGAGAGCAACAGGTCAACCAAACAAAGTTAAAGAAAATATTGATATAGATTGTATCCTATCGGCTCAATGGTCTCTACTCAAAGAAAAATATCCCAATCGTCAGGTTATTATTGCCACCAAAAATATCAAAGATTTTCAAAACGTTAATCATTGCCCCCTCTGGCAAGATATACATTGTTAAAGCGAAATTGCTTGCTTTCATTTTTTCAATAATAATTATAGATCCAAGACAATCTATTTACACCTGAAAAATTCCCCCATAATCTTGAGAATTTTTTGATCAATTGGGACTCGATCGAGGATAATTAGAAGAAATATTTTGACTCATAACCAAATCTAATCAAGAAGCCCAGTGACGATTCCCCTCCTAGAGTTGTTTGTATTCGCCACCGTTTTGTGCGGATTTTTAGGAACATTCCTGAAAAAAAACTTAATCATGAAGATTATCGCCATGGATGTCATGAGTACGGGCGTTATCGCCTACTATGTGGTGATAGCTTCCCGTGACGGTTTATTTACTCCCATCCTCGGTACAGTTAAACAACAAAATTACGCTGATCCTGTACCCCAAGCAGTGATTTTAACAGCGATCGTCATCGGTTTTTCCATTCAGGCGTTAATGCTGGTGGGAGTAATGAAATTAGCCAAAGATAACCCCACCCTCGACAGTGCTGAGATAGAAAAAAATAACACACCATGAATACTTTAACGATCGCTTGGATAAGTTTACCCTTTTTTATCGGCTTTATCATCTATTTATTGCCGCGATTAGACAAATATCTGGCTATTGCCACCACTATTGTCTCTCTCGCCTATTCTCTCCTTCTATTTAGCCAATCCTCCCCCATAACCCTCAACCTACTGGATAATTATGGCGTGAGACTGGTAGCCGATCAGTTAAGTGCCTATTTTATCCTCACCAATGCCCTGGTGACGATGGCGGTGATCTTTTATAACTGGGAAAGTAGCAAAACCGCCTTTTTTTACGCCCAAGCTATCATTCTCCACGGCAGTATTAACTCTGTCTTCGTCTGTGAGGATTTTATTAGCGTTTACGTTGCCCTAGAAGTAATTAGTATTGCCGCTTTTCTGGTGATTGCCTATCCTCGCAGCGATCGCTCTCTCTGGGTTGCCCTGCGTTATCTGTTTATCAGCAATGTGGCGATGTTATTTTACCTTATTGGCGCAGTTTTAGTCTATAAAGCCAATAATTCCTTTGCTTTTGCCGGTTTAAAGGACGCACCTCCCGAAGCCTTGGCTTTAATCTTCATGGGATTATTAGTCAAAGGGGGAATCTTTGTCTCGGGATTATGGCTACCGATGACACACTCGGAATCGGAAACCTCCGTCTCGGCGCTGATGTCGGGGGTGGTGGTAAAAGCTGGCATTTTTCCCCTCCTGCGCTGTGCTTTAATCCTAGAGGATTTGGATGTCCTAATTCGGCTTTTCGGGGTGCTAACGGCGATTTTTGGCGTATCCTATGCGGTGTTTGAAAAGGATAGCAAGCGGATGTTAGCCTTCCATACTATTTCCCAATTAGGTTTTATTTTAGCCGCCCCGGTAGTCAGTGGTTTTTATACCCTTACCCACGGTTTAGTTAAATCTTGCCTATTTCTGTTAGCGGGAGTTTTACCCAGTCGCAATTTTAAAGAATTACAGCAACAATCGATTCCTAATTCCCTCTGGATTGCCCTAGTGGTTGCTAGTTTTTCTATCTCTGGATTCCCCTTATTATCCGGTTTTGGGGCGAAAGCGTTAACGATGAAAAATTTAGTCCCCTGGCAAGAGATTATGGTCAATCTTGTGGCGGTGGGTACGGCGATTTCCTTTGCTAAATTTATCTTTTTACCCCACGCAGGTGGCGAAAGTAAACAGAAGCTAACTATCGGTTTCTGGATAGCAATAATTCTGCTCCTTGCCGCCCTATTTTTAGCCAATGCCGTCTATGTGGAAGCTTATAATCTACCCAATATTATCAAAGCTTTAGCGGTCATCGGTGCGGGGTGGTGGTTATATCTGGGAGTTTTCAAAAAGTTATCCCTGAAATTATCGCGAGCCTTGGAACAATTTGATAATCTCGTCGGCATGATGAGTGTAATGTTAGTTCTATTGTTTTGGATGGTTTTAGCATGATTGGACATATAATTCTGCGTTTAACTATGTGGTTTTTGCTTACCGCTAATTTCACACCTGCTAATATTATGATCGGGGTAGCTATTGCTTTTCTTTTGCCTCGTAATTTCGCCTCTAGCGAAACTTTAGGCGATTGGTTAAAGGTAATAATTAAAGTTTTGCTGGCTATTCCCCAAGCTTATATGGAAGCGTTTGAAATTATCTTTCGTCCCCACAAGGAAGAAGAAATTATTTTAGAGAGAATTTCAGGTAAACGTTCACCCAGATTGGCTTTTTGGGACATATTTCTCATTACTTTTACCCCGAAAACTATCGTCACCGAATACAAGGAAAATGAGGGTTATGAAGTTCATCTAATTAAACGGAGTAAACAGGTATGAATATTGTTCTCATTGCCATGATTGTCGCCCTATTAATTCCCCTTTATGAAGTGGCAAAAAATGATGACATCTGGCAAAAAATGGCCGCCTTTGCCAGTGCTTCCAGTAAATCATCGATTATTATTCTAGTAGTTTCAGTTCTGCGGGATGATTGGATGATTGGAGTGGTTGCAGTGATTATTCTCAGTGTCGGTAATGCTGGCTTTATGTTATTAGCACAAATTCTTAAACGACTGAACGAATCATGATTAACATTTTCAGTTATATCTGTATCGCTATCGGAGTTTTTTTCTGGTTTTGGGGAACGGCTCATCTTTTAGACAAGCGCTCGGTATTATATAAATTACACGGTCTATCTGTGGCTGATACATTAGGTTCCATGGCGATTATTTTCGGGCTACTTTTGAAAGTTCCCCAAAATTGGCCTTTATTATTATTGGCAATAATTTCCTTAGCTATCTGGAACACCATGTTAGGCTACGTTTTAGCTTATACTTCTAGCGAGCGAGAGTAAAATTAAAGATGAATGAAAGTTATCTCTATGTTATTGTTGCCCTCTTGCCTTTAACTGCGGCGATGGTAATGTTACAATCCAATCCCTACCAAGCTCTAGTAATTCGTGGGGTTTTAGGGGCAATAGCCGCTTTAGTTTATGCTTTATTAGGGGCAGCAGATGTGTCTTTAACCGAAGCTTTAATGGGAACCATGTTAGCCGTAACTCTCTACGCAGTGGCGATTCGTTCCTCTTTAGTGATGCGTTTAGGAGTAATTGCCGAGGAAACCGATACAGTTTTAGAACAGTTAAAAACTCAACTACAAACGGTTTTAAGTAAACGTTTTATGCGTTTAGAATTAGTTGCCTACAGTGATAAACAAGCTTTGCAACAGGCACTTATGGATAAAGATGTTCATGCCGTCTGTATCCGTCAAGACAATCCGGAAACTATCCCCTACGAAACCACAATTAGATTACCCTATCTCTACGATATTTTTAAAAATGAATTAACGGCAGCAAACACGATTTTAACTTGTATTGAAACCCCAAAATTAGAGGAGAAACACTAATGAAATGGATTTATACTCTAGCCGCCATTGCCTTCGCTGTCAAAATGGTAATTATTCCGAATACTGCTTCCTCTGTATCATCCTTAGAAATTGTTGAATCCCTGGTGCGCGACGGTGGTGTTCCTAATGCGGTTTCGGTGGTGATTTTCCGTAATCGTCTCTACGATACCATCTATGAAGTGATTGTTTTTACCATTGCCATTATGGGGGCAAATTTTCTTTTAGCCACCGAAAAACCCGCCAGTAAAATCCATCAATTTACTGACCAACCTTCAATTATTTTAGCCCGTTTAGGGGCAACAATTGCCGCTTTAGTGGGCATTGAATTAGCTATCCGCGGCCATTTAAGTCCGGGGGGAGGTTTTGCCGCCGGAGTCGCCGGAGGTACGGCAATTGGCTTAATAGCCATTACCTCCTCTCCCGAATGGATGCAAGCAATTTATCGCCGTTGGCAAGCGGCAACATGGGAGAAAATTTCCGTCTTAGTTTTTATTGTTTTAGCCGCCATTACTCTCTCAGGATTTGAGTTACCCCACGGGGAATTAGGGGCGCTATTTAGTGGTGGTATTTTACCGATACTAAACATTTTAGTCGCCGTTAAAGTAGCTTTAGGTTCCTGGGCAGTAATCCTCGTTTTTATCCGCTATCGCGGGTTATTGTGAAGTGTAGATGGACAAATAGAAGAAAGTTGCTTAAAAAAGCTTGACAAAAGCCCTCAACTTGCCTTATACTTTCTAGTATAATGGGAATCCGTGCCTGCCTGCGAACAGCTATTTTTTTAAAGAAAAAAAGGAGTCAGGGAAAATCAAGACTCCTTAACTGAAGACAGTTTATTTATGGAATTGGTGGAGTAGGTTGCGAAATTCCGGAAAACTAATCTGATTATCGCGACCGGTATCGGCCTGCTTTGACATAGCTTCGATTTCCTTGTCTGTCACCCCCGGTTTGATCGCCTCAATACAAGCTTTCAAATCCTCAAGGCTAATTTGTCCCGAACCATCACTATCAAATAAACGGAATCTTGCCAATAAAATTCTTTCCTGTTGATCACGATCGCTCTCACTACTAAAAGATAGACGATCAAAGACCTGAAAAGCGCGGGCGATATTCTGCCATAATTGATGGGCCAGAGGACGATGGAGAATGGTTTCCTCCTCCTGACTGGTAATTCTGTACTGGCGACGCAAAGACTCGACAGTTTCCGTTTCTGCGGCCGGCAATTCCGTCAACAAATGCTTGATCGCCTCCCTGGAACCCTTACCGGTCAACACTTCCAGTAATTCCGATCCCACCTTGTGATCGGGGTCTTTTTTCCATGTCACCAACAAACTTTCTAACAAAGCATCGCGATAGCTCTGCAAACGCAACCAATCCTCGCGACTATACTGCTTTTCTGGATCGAGAAGTTCGGCCGATTCCACACTCAACTCTGTTAAAATTGCCTGATGTTCGGCCTCGGTAATCGTCAACTCTAAGCGCATTTGTTCTAGGATTTCGAGGCTGTGGCCGAAGTCAGTATATCCCTGCTCCAAAGCCTCTTTTAACACGGCTTTATAGGCTTTTAAACCCTTCTGGTGGGTGAAATCCGGCAGTATCTTGGCCAACACATAGACTTCATCCGCGTGCAAAGCATCCAGCGATCGCCGATCGAGATATTTAGCCGTATCGAGATCGAGTTTACCTAACTGTTTACGCAATCTTCCCGCTAGTCCTTCCCGTTGGTAAAGACCCGGATTTCTTGTCCAAGTGCGATGTAACCATAAACTACTCAAAACCGCCGGTAAAATACTAGCGAAATAATGCCAAAATTCCGGCAAAAGATTAATCCAAGGACGACCAGCGAAAATAAAGAAGAAATTGAAAATCAGAAAAGTTCCGACAGCAAAGACTCGATGACGGATAATTTCGGTCGGTAAGGGTGACTTTTGGCGGATTCTATAGACTTTGTAGGCATTTTCAACTTTTTTACCGAGAAAGTAACCCAAAAAAGTGCAGATTGCCAAAGTCAAAGGGACAGCTACCAACTTCGGAATCGCAATTGCCTGACCTGCAAGATAAAAACCCGGTTGAAAGAGGGATTCTAGTTGATTTTCATCGTGCGCCCAAGCTCCAGAGAAATAATAGTCCCAATTGCCAGAATAGAGATAATAATAGATAGAATAGCCAAAAACTAAGCCAAAATAACCATAATAAAGCCATTGGCGCTCTCTCTTAGTAATCCCATCCCAATAGGATCTTTCCGCATCGATATCGATACAGGGACTTTGACAGGCAACACAGGCACTTTGTTCGCTACCATCTTCCCGGACAATACGACACATAGATTGAGTAATCCCACCGCGACTGTCTTCGTGAGCGGTACTATTCAGTAAACCCCTCGGTTCACCGTAAATCCTTTCAACTGGACTCATGGGACAGAAATAGTTACACCAAGATTTGCCCCCATACCAATAACCAACAAAGATCGCCACTAGAATAGTAAAGATTAAAAAGCTGCCTAAGACTAAGCGATCGGAATTATCAAAGAGAATCCGTCCGCATAAACCCAAAAATAACAGACTTAATTGTAGATAGAGATAATTCCGAGCTAACCAAGAGTTTTTCGGCACTTTATAGATTTCATAGCGGACTTTTCCCGATTTATCGGTCTGTTTTTTCTGACGCTGTTTACCCAAAGCGCGCGGTATTTGAGAAAGAAAGGATAAAGGACAGATACGCCGCCAGAGTTCGTGACCGAAAACTAATAAGATAAAAATGCTACTAGGAACCACTATTCCCCAAAAAATCGGCGCAGCTAACTGATAGGAGGATTGGGGTAGGCAAACTCCCTGGACTTTAGTACACACATCGGGATCAACTCTCAGGGGACTAGCAAGATTGTTAGGATCGGTTAATTGTGCCGAAATCGGGTCAAAAAACAGAGAAAATATCAGAATTAACCAAGCGATGGTAACAACCCATCGCAGATAGTGCATCGAACGTTCGGGAATTTGTGCAAACATGGATCTGGTAGTGACGTTGAAGAGACTTTTAAGCGAGATTAGGGGTTCAATCCTCGAATTCTCAAGCTTTTACTTTAATAGCGGCGAAAAACTCTACTTTTTGACAGACTACATCACCGTTTTCTACCCCCGAGGAAATTACCCTTCAGGCAGCAGGATGCGGCCTTGACAAATTAACAGTGATCCGGTAGGTGTGGGAAAATTGTCTTAAAATATTATCTACGCTGCTACTATCACTAAACTAGAACATTAAAGAGCGTATTGGCTTAATCCTTATAAAAAGTTAAAATTCTATGGCTGAAAGCTTGAACCATAAATCCGAAAAACCTTCTCCTCCTCCCGTCCCCCAAGAAAACCCTTGGCTAGAAGCAGTTAAAACCATTGTCACGGCTGGAATTTTGGCTTTTGGCATCCGCACTTTTGTGGCTGAGGCCCGTTATATTCCCTCTTCTTCCATGGAACCCACTCTCCAGATTAACGATCGCCTAATTATCGAGAAAGTTAGCTATCATTTTCAGAAGCCAGAACGGGGTGATATAGTGGTTTTTAGTCCGACAGCCGCTCTGAAAGCTCAAGATTTTCAGGATGCTTTTATTAAACGGGTGATTGGACTGCCGGGGGATAAGGTGCAAGTCAAAAACGGTCTAGTTTACGTCAACGGTAAAGCTTTAGCGGAAAAGTATATTGCCGAAGAACCTAATTATACTTTCGGACCGGTGACAGTTCCCCCCGATCAATATCTGGTTTTGGGCGATAATCGCAATAATAGTTATGATTCCCACGCTTGGGGCTTTGTTCCCCGGGAAAACTTAATCGGTCGCGCCGTGGTGCGTTTTTGGCCCTTCGATCGTCTGGGAGGACTTGACAACCCCGACGCTGCCACAAAATAGCATTAATGTCAAGAAAATAAATATAAAAATTCCCCCTAGTTTTAGGGGGACTTCGAGCATCTATTTGAACATATTACTCACGGAATTGTCCTCATGGATG
The DNA here is from genome assembly GCF_020247025.1 of Microcystis sp. M109S1. NCBI lineage: Bacteria > Bacillati > Cyanobacteriota > Cyanophyceae > Chroococcales > Microcystaceae > Microcystis > Microcystis sp. M109S1. The sequence continues at coordinate 4,916 of NZ_JADBRW010000258.1, read as the reverse complement.
CGCCATATTGCCTCACCCAGAATCGGGGCAACCGGCAAGACTTTCAGTTGCGGGAAAAGATGTTCTTGGGGGACGGGAATCGTGTTAGTAACGATCACTTCCTCGACTATACCACTGGATAAACGCTTGATCGCAGGACCAGAAAAAACCGGATGGGTGGCACAAGCATAAACCTGTCGCGCCCCCTTGGCTTTCAGTAACTGCGCCCCTTGAGCGATCGTACCGGCCGTATCGATCATATCATCGACTAAAACCGCCGTTTTATCCTTAACATCGCCGATCAAGTTCATCACTTCCGCCACATTATGGGTTTGCCGGCGTTTATCAATAATTGCTAGGGGAGCATCACTGAGTTTTTTGGCAAAAGCCCGCGCCCTAGCCACCCCACCCACATCGGGAGAAACCACGACGATATCGGGTAATTGTTTACTGAGAAGATAGTCCACCACCACTGGGGAACCATAGACGTGATCGAAGGGAATATCGAAATAACCTTGAATTTGGGCTGAATGCAAATCCATGGCCAACACGCGACTTGCCCCCGCTTCCGTGATCAGATTAGCCACCAGTTTAGCGGCGATCGATTCCCGGCCGGCGGTTTTGCGATCGGCGCGAGCATAACCATAATAGGGAATTACGGCGGTAATTTGTCGGGCAGAAGCACGACGACAGGCATCAATCATGATCAACAATTCCATCAAATGATCGTTGACGGGATTGCAACAGGGTTGAATTAAATAGACATCACAGCCGCGGATCGATTCCTGAATCTGGATGTACAATTCACCATCGGCGAAACGTTTACGAATCATCGGGCCCACATCCATACCCAGATAACGGGCCACCTCTTGGGCAAGAGATACATTAGCGGATCCCGAAAAGAGACGGAGACGATTGCTGTCCGACGCGGCGGGAAACATCGGATGTCGCATCAAAGTAGCAGAATAGCTCACAGCAGATTCTTTACCCTCAAACTCAAGGCACTTTTTTCTATCATCTCAGTTTTGTTGAAAATCTGAGTGGATTTCTTTGTTAGATATTGCCGCCAGATTTTGTCAAAACCGATTAACGTTTGGCTAACTTTTTCACCGGTAATTTACGCAGACGGATCGATTTCGGGGTAATTTCTACCAACTCATCCGGTCCGATGTATTCGAGGGCGCGTTCGAGACTCATATCCACGGGGGATTGTAACTGAACCAATTCATCCCCGGTGGCGGAACGATGGTTAGTTAACTGTTTAGTTTTGCAGATATTGATCTCCACGTCTTGGGGCCGGTTGCTTTCGCCGATAATCATGTTTTTATACACTTTTGTCCCCGGAGTAATAAAGAATACTCCCCGGTCCTCGGCGTTTTTGAGGGCGTAGAAAGTGGCGACTCCTTCCTCAAAGGCAGTAATCACGCCATTGTAACGGGTGGCTAATTCCCCGGAGAAAGGACGATATTCCAGAAAACTATGGTTCATAATCCCTTCACCGCGACTCAGACGGATAAATTCGCCTCGGAAACCGATTAAACCCCGGGCCGGAATCACGAATTCCAATTGAGTACGGCCATTGCTGCCCGTCTGCATATCCTGCATTTCCCCTTTCCGTTGGCCGAGACGTTCGATACTCGAACCCACCGCTTCTTCGGGTACATCTAAAACGAGGTATTCGTAGGGTTCGCAGGGTTGACCGTTAATTTCGCGGTAGATGACTTGCGGCTGCGATACTTGGAATTCGTAGCCTTCCCGACGCATGGTTTCAATGAGAATGCCTAAATGCAGTTCTCCCCGTCCCGAAACCAGGAATTTCTCGGCAGAATCACTTTCTTCCACCCGCAGAGCGACGTTAGTTTCTAATTCTCGCATTAGACGATCGCGAATTTGCCGCGAGGTGACAAAAGTGCCTTCCTGACCGGCAAAAGGAGAATCGTTCACCGAGAAGGTCATTTGTAGGGTCGGTTCATCGACTTTAATTAGGGGTAAAGCTTGCGGGTCATCGGCTAAAGTTACCGTTTCCCCGATGTTAGCGTCGGCAAAACCGGCCACGGCGACGATATTACCGGCGCTGGCCTCGTTTAGTTCCACCCGTTTGAGACCCTCAAAACCAAGAAGTTTTGTTATTTTACCCTTGACAATCGCGCCCGTATCCTTTACTAAAGCCGCCTGTTGACCGGCTTTAATTACGCCGTTGTGGATGCGGCCGATAACGATGCGTCCTAAGTATTCTGAGTAATCGAGGGTGGTTACTTGCAGCTGTAGGGGTTTGTTAACGTCCCCAGCCGGTGGTGGAACGTGGTGTAAAATCGCCTCAAAGAGGGGCTGCATATCTTTGTTTTCCTCTTCGAGACTTTCTTTGGCGAATCCTTGCATCCCCGAAGCGAACAGAGTAGTAAAATCACATTGGTCGTCATCAGCCCCCAGTTCCACAAACAGATCGAAAACTTTGTCCACGGCTAGGTTAGGATCGACGTTAGGGCGATCGATTTTATTGACCACGACAATCGGTCTTAATCCCTTTTCTAGGGCTTTTTTCAGCACAAAACGGGTTTGGGGCATCGGCCCCTCGTTAGCATCGACAATCAGGATACAACCATCTACCATACCTAAAACCCGTTCCACTTCGCCACCAAAGTCGGCGTGACCGGGAGTATCGACGATGTTAATTAGGGTGTCTTGGTAACGAACGGCGGTGTTTTTGGCCAAGATGGTGATACCGCGTTCTCTTTCGAGGTCATTGGAATCCATGACGCAGGTGGGTACATCTTCCCCTTCTCGAAAGATTCCCGACTGTTTGAGGAGTGCATCGACGAGGGTGGTTTTCCCGTGGTCAACGTGAGCAATGATAGCAACGTTACGGATAGGCAGAGACATAAAATATTGAAGTAGTTTTAGGTTTATTTTTACAAGTAAACATTTCTTAATAATTCTAGCTTAGACTGACCAGCACCGTTAGCAAATCTTTATTTTTCCTTGGTTTCCCATCAGCAAGCTCTACTGCTTACTGTTGACAGACTCCCCAAACCCTAGGCAAGCAACCCACCCTCGGAGGAGTCCAGACGATAGAAAAGACGACTGGAGGCGGGGGGTAGGGGTAAATTGAAGCTAGAGTGAAAATCCTCTTGCACTTTGTAGGTTAAGCGGGGGGAAACTTGGCGAACAATTTGCGTCAACAGTTTATCACCGGTTTTTTGGAGAATGGAACGGGGAATTTTATAAACAAACTTGGGAAACTTAACCATAACATCCATCTGTAGTTCCCAGGTGACTTGGGTGATAACCGCCGGAATATCCCGTCCCCGTTGCCGAAAAATTGCCTGAATTTCCCGACTAGGAGAAGATAGCGGCATTTCCTCTAGTTTCATAATTGCCTGATAATCCACTAGATAGCCCAAAAACGGTTGATCGGGAATGGGGACACTGCGAGTATGATAGACTCCATTGACGGGAGGATCAAGAACTACAGCAATCTTCGGCTCTAGTTCATAGCCAAAAGCTCCATATTTACCGATGGTGATAATATAACCATTGTCACCGAAGGGCAGAGTTTTCATCGGTTCGGCACAACGACAAAACCAACCTTCGTGAGCGCGGAGATAATCGGCAACCTTGTCCTGATTGCTATACATATCCATGCACCCGGCAAAATGGGTTTGAAAACCGAGAAATTGATTGTCTTCTTTGACTTCTACAGATTCGAGAGCTAGGGAGTTAATGGGGGGATGCTGCATGACTTAAAACCTGGAAAATGATAGTGCTAGAAACAGTTGGGGATTAACTGCCAAAGGATCAGGGAAATTTGTAGAATTGAGATTAGTGTAACGTATTGTTAAAAACCATGAGGTCAAGAAGCGATGAAAGCATTTGTAGCAGGAGCTACGGGGGAAACAGGACGGAGAATAGTTGCCCAATTAGTCGAACGTCAGATTCCCGTACGCGCTTTGGTGAGAAACCCAGAGAAAGCGGCAGAAATTTTGCCCGCAGGGGTGGAAATCGTCGTCGGAGATGTCCAACAGGCCGATAAGTTAGAGGCACTAATCGCTGATTGTAGCGTTTTACTATGCGCCACGGGAGCCAGACCGAGTTTTAATCCCACGGAACCTTTGTTAGTAGATTACTTGGGAACTAAAAATCTCATCGATGCCGCAAAAAAGAAAGGAATCGAGCATTTTGTTCTTGTTACTTCCCTCTGTGTATCCAACTTTTTCCACCCCCTCAATCTATTTTGGTTAATTTTATTCTGGAAAAAACAAGCGGAAGCCTATTTAATCAATAGTGGCTTAACCTATACGATTGTGCGCCCCGGCGGCCTTAAAAATGAGGATAATCTTAATGCAATTAAAATGTCATCCGCAGATACCCTGTCCGAGGGCAATATTCCCCGCACGAAAGTGGCTTCCGTTTGCGTAGAATCCCTATTTTATCCCGCCGCAAAAAACAAAATTCTCGAAATTATTGCTCCCTCAGATGCTCCCAATCTCGATTGGCCCCACTTGTTTCAAAGTGTCACCTAAACAGTAATCAGTGATCAGTAATCAGTGATCAGTAATCAGTAATCAGTAATCAGGGATAAAGATGAAGATAAATAAATAAATAATTAATTAAGTAGGTGGGTGGAATTAAATATAAGATGAACGTAGGTTGGGTTGAAGGATGAAACCCAACCCCCGCATGGGTTACGAAGTGCGCTAACCCATCCTACAAATAATTGTGCCTCCCTAATTAATTAACTTAGGCTCTCCTAGACAGCTTATAGCAAATTAGTAGTTTAAATGAGCCTAAACCCTTAAATAGGGTTTGCTGAATAAATCTAAAAACCTTATCCAACAAGGTTTTTAGACTTTTTTTCCCTCAAAAAGTGCCGACCCTTGGAGTGATTGGGGGGAAAATTCAGGGACTTTTTCCCTGAAAATTAGGTAATTGACCACCTG
>NZ_JADBRW010000257.1:0-13400 GCF_020247025.1 Microcystis sp. M109S1 | reverse complement strand
GTGGTCGAGGGAATCAACAATAAACTTAAACTAATAAAACGAAGAGGCTATGGCTTTAGAAACTTTCGGAATTTTTGGGTTAGAAGTATGTTATCTTGGCATCTTGTCTGTTGATTTAGCATAAAGAGTAACGAAGAGCCAAAGTTTATTGATATTACCTTCTTGACTGAGATTGTATTGTGGAGAAACTTTGAATCTAAAACACTGCTCTTTTTTATCTTTTTCTCCAAAAGTACTGATCAAAACTTTCCCTATATATGTAGTGCCTTCTTCTAATTTAAAAGAGTTATGTAAATATAAAAAAGAAGCTGAATAATACTCTCTCTTTCCTAAGGGAATTGCCGTGAGCAAATAATAATCATATTTAGTTTCTAAGTCAGCCTGAGTAAATTTAGTTATATCTTTTAGTTTTTCAAACCTTCCAGCGGCGGCAAATGTTGATATAGGCGTTTTTTCTTGATCGATTTTAAGGAACAACTTTGAGCTTTGAAAAGCCCGGATTTTATTGCCATCATTATAAATGACAAAAGATAGCAATATCTTGTCACCATGATGACCAGATATAACCTTAGATGTTCTGACATATCCAATTCTTGAAGGCGGATACATTTTTATATCACCCGGATATAATTCGGAAAAATACCAAGTAGCCACAGAAAAACCAAGAGCTACCAGAGAGATAAAAAAAGAAAATAAATTCAACATTTGGCTCTTCTCGACTTTGGGTGATCATTTTTTCTTATGGAATGTCAAATGCTTACTGGGCAACACTTTTAGGACTATTTTGCCGAAGAAACTATCAGTATAGACCTCGTTTCCACACAGAGACCAGAATAGCCAAAAAAGTTTAATTTTAGGCAATAACCAAGACGTTATGTCTAGGCTACCTCGAAAAATCGAATTTTGAGGGACGGAGCGCCTTGTTAGTTCTTGAAAATAATTCCCTCTTCATCAATGTAGATCAAGGAGATTTCCTCGACCAACACTTTGTTAACAAAATCTTTTATTCGAGGTGTCCTTGAGCATTAGATCAACCTAGACTCCTTGCCTAATTTCCCCAACAATCCGGTTAACCCCAAGAAGTCTAGGCGAAAAATGGTGAGCAAAAATTTGACTACTTGAGATATTGACACTCCCGTCGCTAAAAGCGAGGGATTCTTGGTTCACTGACTCAAGTTGTCTTAGCAGGTATTTCTACCAACCAAAATAGAGCTTAAATCTCCCCAAGCGTTTAGGTCTAACGACCAGCTTCCGATATGCCCTATCGTAGCTTTTTTGAGTATATTCAAGGCCGCCATCTTGTCCCTATCTTCTATATACCCACACAAACAAACATGAGTTCTGACTGATAGAGACTTTTTGACTAACCGACCACAATTAAGGCATTCTTGACTTGTATAGGCTGGATTAACTGCAATAGTTAATCGGCCGTATTTAATACCAAAATACTCTATCCATTTTCTTAATTGCGACCAACCCGCATCATTAATACTCTTAGCTAGTTTTCGATTACGCACAAGGTTCTTGACTTTTAAATCTTCGTAAGCTATCAAGTCGTTTGACTGAATTAAACGGAGTGCCAATTTTTTAGCAAACTCTTCTCGTTGCCTACTTACTTTTAAATGTCCCTTGGCGTATTTTTGACTAGCTTTTTTGTAGTTATTAGACTGCTTTTGTCCTCTCTTAAACTTTTTCGACTTTCTTCTATTCAGTTTATTAAGACGCTTCTCTGCTTTTCGATAATACTTAGGAGGCTCTACTGTATTCCCGTTACTGTCAGCATAAAGATATTTTAACCCCATATCTAATCCTAGGCAATGACCCGTCGATTCTAATTGTGGGGTTATATCTCTAGCATCGAGTTTTAGCATTAACTGGCAATAATATCCATCAGCCCTTTTAACTATTCTTATCCGTTGAATTTGCCATTCTTGAAAATAAAACAAGTCTCGACTACCAATTAGTTTTAACTCCCCAATGTTTTTTCCATCAGTGAAAGTTATTCTCTTAGAATTTCGATTAAGTTTCCAACCTGACTTTTTAAACTCAACAGAATGAGTACGTTTAGAGTATTTAGGATATCCTTTTTTACCAGCGATTTGGTTCTTGCAATTGTTATAGAACCTAAGAATAGCAGTCCAAGTCCTACGCCACGCCTGTTGACAAGCTGTAGAGTTAAGGTCTTGAACAAAAGGATATTCACTTCTTAATTGAGTGACATATTTATATACATCCTTTTGTCCTACACCTTTATTGTCTTCCCAATATCTAAGACATTTATTCCGAACAAACTGTACTGTCCGAATAGCCTCATCAATGGCTTGATATTGAGATGGTTTTCCTCTAAGCTTGTACTCCAAAACAAACATTTTGCGTTATCGACCCAACGATCGCAAACTATTCTAGCATACTAAAACTAAATTGGCAACTATAGATTAGAGTTATTTTTAGTCGTGCTCGTGTCACTGAGCCTTTACATTGAGCCTTTACATTGAGCCTGTCGAAATGTGTCGAAATGTGTCGAAATGTGTCGAAATGTGTCGAAATGTGTCGAAGTGCTGTTCTATGCTGGCGGAACCTTTCATCTCCGAGGTGAAACCGAGAGATGAAAAGCCGACATTATAGGTAAAAAGCGATTTCTTTTTCCTTGAGAGGAGCAAAATCGGCGGCTAACAACAGCTGATTTAATTCCTCTTGAGGGATATGTTTGGCCCCGATGCGGACAATTCGCGATCTCATCGTGTTAGAAACCCCGCTTCTTTGTCGTCCTGCTTCCAAACCCATTACCCGGTGATAAAGTTCCAATTTTGCTGGGGGAATGGGGGAACCATCAAAATCAATGCCATTAGCGATCGCCAGATCAATGGCATCAGCACCCGTAGTCGTGGTTAAATTAGTTTCGGTGGACATAAAGACAATATAAAGGATCGTTGCTATTTTATCAGGCGATCGATATCCGCCGCTATGATCAGGAAAGTAATCTTCATTTCTGTGTGACTATGGCTCAATTGCCGACCTATCAACCAAAACAGTTATCCCTGGGCCCCCTGGAAGCGGAAATTCTCAATATTGTCTGGGAATTGGAACCCGTTAGCGTTAAGGATGTCCACGATCGCATTTTAGCGGATCCAGAACGAGATCTGGCCTATACTTCTGTGACTACGGTACTGCGTCGTTTAACTAATAAAGGCTGGTTAAGTTGTTATAAACAGGGTCGGATTTTCTACTGGAAACCGATGGTTTCTAAGGAACAAGCACAGGCAATTAAAGCCTACGAACAATTACATCGTTTTTTGGCTATTGGTAATGCGGATGTGGTGGCTTCTTTTGCCGATAGTCTCGATACTGCTAGTGTCGAACAATTAAAAGCGATTGCGTCTCGTTTAGATACCCTTCGTCAACAACGGGGAGAACGCTAATGCACAGTTTAATGTTATTACTAGCATTAACTATCGCCATTGGTTTACGTTGGTTTCTGCCCAGCTATCAGCGTCGTTGGCAGACAACGCTATTTTTCTTTCTCTTTCCTCCTTTGCTGCTGTTAATGACAGTTATATCGGTGGTTTGTATGGGCTATCGTGGGCAAATGTTGGGTTATAACTCCAGTTTAATTAGTTACTTTAGTGCCATAATTTGGCTAGTTTTTGCTATATTTTGTTTGATAAAACTCTCCTATCAAACTTGGCAAACCCATCGGGATTTTAGCAGTTATCCCCTCAAAAAAATCACCGCTCAGAAGGCGAGAGTTTTAGCGATAGATTTTCCCTACAGTGCCAGAGTTGGCTTCTGGAAGTCGCAATTAATTGTGACGCAAGGATTATTAAATCTCTTAGATCAAGAACATTTACAAGCAGTTTTAGCCCACGAACAAGCTCACCAAGAATATCATGACACTTTCTGGTTTTTCTGGTTAGGTTGGTTGCGATCGATGTCTTCTTGGCTGCCCAATAGCGAAAATTTATGGTTAGAATTAGTCTTCTTGCGGGAATTGCGTGCTGATAAGTACGCTTCCGGACAAGTGGATTATTTACTATTAGCTGAATCGCTGCTTTTAGTGGCAGAAAAAGTTAATCAAGTAGCGGAAATAAATTTCTCCGATAGTTGCTGTGTCGCTCTCAATGATAATTCTTTAAATAATCGTTTATTAGAGAGAATCGATGCTTTAGTCGAGTCAGAAAACCCCGAACTTCCCAGATTTAACTATCAAGTCTGGCTATTGCTTTCCCTCTCCCTCGCTCCTTTCTTACTCTTGCCTTTACACTCCTAAAAATGACCCTAGAAGTTGGACAAAAAGCCCCCGAATTTGCCACCCCAAACCAAAGAGGCGAAATTAGTAAATTAGCAGATTTTGCCGGTCAGTGGTTGGTCTTATATTTTTATCCCAAAGATAACACTCCGGGCTGCACCGCAGAAGCGATCGATTTTACCGCTTTGTCGCCGCAATTTCAGCAATTAAATGCGGTAATTCTGGGAGTTAGTCCCGATTCAGAAAAGTCCCACTGTCGTTTTATTGAAAAACACAATTTAACTATTCAATTATTGAGCGATACCGAGCATCAACTGGCGGAAATTTATCAAGTCTGGGGATTAAAAAAATTTATGGGCAAGGAATATATGGGGATTAGACGCTCCACTTTCCTGATCGACCCTTGGGGAAATATTGCCTATATTTGGTCAAATGTCAAGATAAAAGCCCATGCAGAAGCGGTTTTGAAAAAACTTGAGGAATTGCAGTAGCAAGCCCTCAGTACCCAATATTTACGGGTATGCAATCGCGCTCTTTCGTGTTAGACTAGAAAAGTTGTCAAAAATCGCACATCTAGGCGATCGGGTGTTTCTAGGAATCTAGAAATCCAGCCCTAGATGGAGGATAAACCCGAAAAGGAGAAAAATATGCCCGTTGTCTCTCTTGCAGAATTGCTAGAGTCTGGGGTTCACTTTGGCCATCAAACGCGCCGTTGGAACCCGAAAATGTCTCAGTACATCTACACTGCCCGGAATGGGGTTCATATCATTGATTTGGTGCAAACTGCCCAATTAATCGAAGAAGCTTACGAATTTGTCCGAGGAGAAGCCGATAGCGGTAAACGCTTTTTATTCATCGGTACGAAACGGCAAGCGGCAGCAATCATTAAACAGGAAGCTTTACGCAGCGGTAGCCACTTCGTTAACCAACGCTGGTTAGGGGGAATGTTAACCAACTGGGAAACCATTCGCGGCCGGGTAGAAAGACTCAAAGAATTAGAAGAATTAGAAAATAGCGGCGCCCTCGATAAACGACCGAAAAAAGAAGCATCGGTACTGCGTCGGGAATTGGGCAAACTGGAAAAATACCTCGGTGGCATTAAAACCATGCGCCGGCTGCCGGATTTAGTCGTCGTAGTCGATCAGCGTCGGGAATACAACGCTATCCAAGAATGCCAAAAATTGGGCATTCCCATCATCTCCCTCTTGGATACTAACTGCGATCCTGACTTGGTAGATGTGCCGATTCCCGCCAACGATGACGCAATTCGCTCAGTCAAACTGATTTTAGGCAAAATTAGCGATGCGATCATCGAAGGTCGTCGCGGTGGTCAAGCAGCGGTGGAAGAATACGAGGAAGACTACGATAATGAAACCGAGTACGAGGAAGAAGGTGATTATTCCCAATACGCCGCCGAATTTGCCAGTGGAGACGACGATAACTAGGGAAAATTAGCTATTGATCGCGGCTAGGTTCGGGGGGAAACTTTCCGGACCTATCGATCAGTAAAACCTGCCCCTCTCGTGGCATGATCAATTATAAGCAGTAGGTTAGGAATTTTATGGCGGAAATTACAGCACAACAGGTTAAAGAACTTAGGGAAAAGACCGGCGCCGGCATGATGGATTGCAAGAGGGCGCTGACGGAAAACGCGGGGGATATAACCAAAGCGATCGAATGGTTGCGTCAAAAAGGGATTACTTCCGCCGAGAAAAAAGCTAGTCGGGTAGCGGCAGAAGGGATGATCGGCAGTTACATCCACACCGGCAGCCGCATCGGTGTTTTAGTGGAAGTGAACTGTGAAACCGATTTTGTGGCCCGTCGCGAGGAGTTCAAAAAATTGGTTAATGACGTGGCGATGCAGATTGCCGCTTGTCCTAACGTCGAATATGTAAAAGTGGCCGATATTCCCGTCGAAATCGCCGCCAAAGAAAAAGAAATTGAGATGGGACGGGACGATTTAGCCAATAAACCCGATAATATCAAAGAAAAAATCGTGGCCGGCCGCATTGAAAAACGATTGAAAGAACTTTCTCTGCTCGATCAACCCTTTATCCGCGATCAGAACATCAGTATTGACGAATTGCTCAAACAAGCGATCGCTGCTTTAGGAGAAAATATTCAGGTGCGTCGTTTCCAACGCTTTGTACTAGGTGAAGGGATCGAGAAAGAAGAAACGGATTTCGCCGCCGAAGTAGCCGCCCAAATGGGACAAAAAGCCCCGGAACCCGTAGCAGCAGCCCCGCAAGTGGAGGAAAAAGCCCCAGAACCGGCAGCGCAGGATAATCCGCCCGCTAAAGGCAAAAAGAAAAAGTAAGTTCAATGAAGATAAATCCGGTGGGGTGCGAGTTTCGTACCCTTTTTGTCTTCAGGGAAGTGGGGGGACTTGATCAGTTATCAGTAATCAGTCAAAAGAAAAAAGAAATTGGCAACCCAGCAATTCTCATTTTGAAAGGATTTTGCGTTGTTTCAGCGACCTAGAGATTCGTTAAAGAATTATTAACCCCTCTAGGTGCAAGGGTTTTAATGTCATGAAACCTTAAAATGAGAATTGCTGGTGCGGTAGGAGTAATGCCTAAGGCGGATCGTCTCTCTCACTACGTCTAGGAGTTTTCGGGGTGGGGGAGGGTTCATAACAGAGTACGCTAATCGGCATAACACGCTTATTCTAATATTATACGGAAAACTTCTTGCGATCACTCCACTTGAGAGTAATATACGGAAAGATTCTTAAAAAAGTGCGTATTTAGCGTAGTATAAGGAAAGTTTCCGTATATTATATAGTTGGGCGTCATAAAAAATAATTATGAATAAATCACATAAATTTGAATTGAGTTATGTTATTGCTAGTGATGTCAGTTCCAGAGATGGAATTGGTGTTGAAATTTATATAAATAATGAGATGATTATTGAGATATTTCGTGACGACACTGCAATGACTAGAACAATAACATGTTTTAGAAATGATATTCCATTAGATATTATGGAAGAATCTCTTCGTATTTTTCGTTTGAAAATTCCCTGGGAATATATATGTGACGCCCAACAAGGCGATGCACCGGAGCCGGATTCACGTCGTTCGTGCTTGTCGGAAACAAAATCCCGGCCCGGTGATCTTTGACGTTAGTCTGCTAAATCTTGGTCGGGGGCATCTTGTTGAATGCCAAAGCAAAAGTAGAAACAAATCCTAGTTAGGAATACAACACTAAAATAAGGTTGGCTTATGCAAACAAGAATCATAAATACAGATCATCAATATGTGTTAAATCACTGTACTAAGTATCTTGCAAGATCGAACCCAGACTTTCGTCATAATTACAATAGTCAATTCAGTGTAGGTGATGCACGGGGGCAGATTTGTGAAGTGTGGCGTTTTCCAATTATTGATAGCTATGTGGACAGAGATGATCAAGAGTCTACCGCCAACTTCAATCGTGTTACCTTCGTCTATTTTTCACTAAATTCTGATTTGCCGAAATTCGTCGGCGTTGTGGGGACTTTTGACAAGCTCTACAGATCTATCCCTCTCAATGAGATCACTTTTCTGGGAGAACCTACTGGTTACTATGCAATAAGCCTTGCTATTCCGAAAGGAGAGGTACATACTTATAAGTTTATTGTAGATGGTCAAGTCATCCTTGATCCTATTAATCCTCAACAAAAAATTCTTGATAACGGTCAAACCTGGTCACAGTTTTTTACTCATTTTAGTACTGAAATTCTTAGCCTACAAACATGGGAAGCGAAACTTTTAGAAAGGATTACCGACCATATTTTGCCTTTCCGGACAGAAGAAGGACAGCGATTTCTGGATTTTTACTATAATTCCTTAGATCGTCAATCTAAAGACAACCAGCTTTTATATGCCTATCGCTTTGATCAGTCAATTGGGGTTGTTAATTTTATCGACAAGCTTCTATCTAAGGAAGAGCGGCACCATTTAGTTGACTACAAAATTTGCCTTGATATTGTTGATAAACTTCTCCGTCAGCGTAATCCTTTTCTTGAACCTGGATTGATGTCAAAGGAAATGTATAGCGAACTCTATGATCAATTGTGGAGTGGCAATGTTCCGGGCTGGGATTACGGTCGCTACAATAATCCACAATATTTCTTGCAGTTATTACGCCGTCATGCCTTTACAGGCGCATTTTCCCATCCCAAATATGGCGGTAATGCTGGCGGTGCGGGTTGGGCTTATCTCGCTGAGCGTTATCCCTTTAATTGGCGACAAGCTATCGAAGTTCCGTTAGGCACAAATCCAGATTATCGGGGTTGACCCCAGCCAAAAAAATCTTGATTAAACAGAGCAAGGCGATCATCTCTTAGAAACTTAACAACCTTGGGAATAATTTCATGAGTGATTTTGATGTCATTATTATCGGTAGTGGAGCGGGAGGCGCACCGATCGCCTATCGACTAGCTAAAGCCGGCAAATCGGTTTTGGTGTTGGAAAAAGGTCCCCTGTTTCGTCCCCAATACCAAACACAAGACGGACTGAGCGATTTCAAACGTGACGAAATCTACTCAACAGGAGCAGAAAAACGACTACAAATCCCTGAAGTTGCCAATAATAATGCCGCTTACTACTCTAGTCACGTTGAACCGGATATTAACGACGAACCCCATATTTATCGGGAGCGAGACGGGCGGGATCTTGCCACGATTGAAGGCTATACCGCTCAAGTCGTGGGCGGTGGAACCCAACTCTACGGAGCCGTTCATCTTCGCTTTACCCCCCTTGACTTGAAGTTGCGAAGCTTTAACGCAGGGCGCAATGATCTTCGCGAAGATCCTAATGGTGATATTCAGCGTGAGTCCCGTGACTGGCCCATTACCTACGAAGACCTAGAACCCTACTACTGTCAGGTCGAAGAACTGGTCGGTCTCAACGGAACTGCCGAAAACCAACTCAAACCCTTTAGTCAAAATTTCCTGCAAATCCCCCTATCGCCCAATCCTATCAGTGAATTTGCCCGTCAAGGCATGGCGCAACTGGGTCAAAACTATAGCAATCAAGGTCAACCCATACAGCCCTACCGTACCCCTCTCGCCGTCATCACCCAAGATCATGCTCCTAGTGGACGAAAAGTCCCCCAAAACCCAGAAACCATAAAAACCAGCTATGTCAACCGCTACGGCGATCCTTTAGGCTTAAAATCTAGCACTTGGGTATCCCTGCTGAGTCCCATCGAAACCTTACCCAATTTTCAGATCTGGACAAACTGCGTCGTCACCCATCTTGATTGTGATGGCAATCGCATCCATCGCATCTATTTTAAAGATCCGGCAGGGCGAGAAAAGACCTTAGAGGTCAAGCCGGGAGCAGTAGTGATTGTCGCTTGTTCAGCTATTGAGTCAGTGCGTTTATTGAAACTATCGGCTCAAGAAAATCCAGAGTTTGATCGTCGCATCAACCAAAATGATCTCCTCGGCAAGTACTTTCTCACTCACTGTTTTGGCGGTGCAGAAACCATCGTTGTCGGTAACCCACCGCAGTACCCTCCCCGCCAATTTGATAAATCCATCAGCTTGGATAGTGACTGGGCGATCGACTATGCTTCCAGTGAAGCCTTTATCAGGGACAACGGACTATGGGCAGGAGCCGCCATTTACAATAACACCTCCGACCAAGCCCTACCCATCGCTTTGGGACGAACCCACGGCAGCCAAGATCTTGATACTATTTGGAAAACCTTTGATTCTGGTTTTTGGGGATCGATTACAGGACAAAACAACCCAAGGGCTTTGCATGGACAAGGTATGGTGGATTTCTTTAATGAAAACTTTGGGACACGTCTATCGGTCAGCTTTATGGCAAACCAAGTCCCCCTCAAAACGAACCGCATCGAACTGCATCCCTCCGTCAAAGACAAATGGAATCGTCCTGTCGCCTACATCATTAAAGAATGGCACAGCCACGATATATATCTCATGAATGTGATAGCGAAGCAGTGCGAAGAAATTCTGCGGTTAGGGGGGGCAAATCCCGATCCGAATCAGATTGAAGAGGGGGGTATCTATTTAGCCGAAAATGCCCTAGCTCGCATTGCTAACCACATTCTGGGAGGCGCAAGGTTTGGCAATGATCGCGCTGATTCGGTGTTGGATATCCACTGTCGCGCTTGGGACTTTGATAACCTCTATGTCACCGATGGTTCCTTCATGCCCACGGCAGGCGGAGCTAACCCCACCCATACCATTGAAGCCAATGCGTTCCGTATAGCAGACCACCTTTTAGAGAGGCTCTAATGGCTAATCCCCAGTTTAACGATATTTTTACTCGTCCAGAAAACGATATTTTTCACGTCGTTTTCTTTCCTGATCGCATCTATCACGCCCAATACTTGAACGCCACTCGTAGTCCTCGTTACCGTTATAACGTGCAGGAAGTGCGGGGACAACTAGATATCAATGTCCTTAAAGGCGAAGTTTATCTCGATGGTCAGTTTTTCTGTAACTTTTTGCGGATTGAGTATCGAGCCAGTCGCCTAGTTGAACAATCGCGAATCCGCAATCGCTTTATTCGAGAGCAATTGATGGCCTATATCAATCTTCTACCCGAGGATCAAGCTTCGGCAGATGCCCTCATCAAACTGACTTACTGTCCCTGGGTAGATGCCTATCAAGTCGAAATCTGGGAAACCCTAGAACCGCCCCCCAAGGCCAGCCATGATGCAAAAGTTTTAGACATGATGGGTTATCAAGGCTCCATTACCCGCATTCCTGCCTTCGAGTCTGCACTTAAGACTATCAAAAAGCTTAAGCGATTAGAACTTGCCTTTCGCGAAAATGATCGCGATCTGCCGTTTGGATTTACTATCAATAACCCGGGTTGGGACAACAATTTCCGACGCTCCTTCCAAACCCCAAATACCCAGACCCCCAGTTCTGGTCAAAATACCGTCGAGGTTCTCAATTATTTAATTGACTTCCAGCGAGGATGGTATCTTCAGTCCGATCGAACAGATCCGGTTCGTTACCTCAATGCCATGATGAACGATGGCGATCCAGAACGAGCTAACGACAACATCATAGAAATGCGTTGGCTGTTACAGCGTGAATTTGGGAGTTCCGTTGTTTTCTTCCACGAAGTGACCATTCCCCCCGGCAAGGTTGAAGGTACTCACCAGCACATTGGCTCAGAAGAACTCTATTACGTCGTGCAGGGAGAAGGGATTGCCTATATGGGAGTGGATGACGATACCCAAACAGAAGGTTTCCCTACCGTTATCCGTAATATCTTTGGGATTGGTCCTAAGGACTGTAAGGAGTTGCCAGTAAAAGCGGGAAGCATTATTTTTACCAAGAGCGGAGGTATTCATGGTATCCGTAACCCCAGTGCAGAGCCGCTAAAATTTGTCGCCTTCCTCTACCACAGCAGTTAGGTTGATTTGACCAGTTATCTCGACGAAAACGTGATTTAAGCCCCTACTTATTATGTTTATTGTTCATTCCGATCAGGTCTTTCGCGTTGAGCCAAATACAGTTCCCGACTACAAAAATAATAATCCTCTGTTGCGGGTGATGAGTTTAATCCAAAAAACTCAGCTAGCGGCAGAACGGGAGCATTATCTTCAAGACAGCCTACAGTACCTCTTTCCCTACGATTACCTAGAGCTTTATGGACCTGCCGCCCCTGATACCGACAACCTCAATCCCAGAACTCAGGATAATAAAAACGACTTCCAAAAGCAAAATATCCGAGACTTCCGAACATCAGATGTCCAGTTGCTGCGGGGATGGGTTGCGGTGGGTGATCGGGTTGTCCCCTGCTTGCGCGTTTCCTACCGAGGGGGTTCAGACTCTCAGCTTTCTCAATTGGCTAACCATCAATTAGGTGACACCCTCAAGCTATGGATTCGAGTGGGATCGGTGGGAGTTTCTTCCCTAATTAATGTGCCTTACAACGAAGAGAGCGATCGCTATGAGGTCGAGTTTTGGGGATATCCAGATAGTAATCTTCGAGATCTTCTGGGGAATAAAGGGAAAGCTGCATTGGATCGGGGGGAGTTGCAAGTCCGAACAGATTTAGTTCATGGGGGTCTTGACAATTTTAGTCGGGATATTGTGGCAAATCAGGATATGCGTCAGGTGGCTCCAACCAGTTCCATGCATCCAGTCTTGCCCCTTCATGTTGAACTCGCTTGGGCTAATTTTGAGCAATCTATATGGGACTCGCAAAATGGAGCCAATTATCACTATGAATTCAATATGATTCAGCGTGGCTGGGATCAATACCTGCAAGTGGGGATTAGTCCTACTCCCCATGGTGGCTTTGGTTTTTTGGAGTTTCGCAATTTACTGTCCAACTATTTTGGTTTTAGAGGTAGTGGCGAACTTTCGCGACAGTTAGAGTGGTGGAATTTAGATGCCTTTGGGCGCAAAGTGTTAGAAGGGCAAGGACAGCGGCAAGAGGATTTCCTTGCGGTTGAATATATGGATTTACACATTCTCAAACCCGACTGTGGCATTGGGCTACATCGCCACCGCGATAATCAGGAGGTATTTTTGATGATGGCGGGGCGAGGGTACATGGTTATCGGAGATTGGTGTAAACTTCCAGCAAGAGAGCGTTGTTTTGAAGTTCGGACGTTAAAGTCAGGGAGTTTAGCCCTGCTTAAAGGGGGCAATTTACATGGTTTGATGAACGCAACAGATGAGGATATTTCCCTCTTTATGTTTGGTGGCTATGATTAACTTTTGGTTTTCGCCATTGAATTATTTTGATGAATCCAACAATAGGGGTTCTCGATAACTATAAATATTTTTTGAGGTTTTAGTGAACATGGTCTCTTCTCAGTCGGGTATGGGCGCAATTCCCTTTACAGGGGGTGTGGCATTTCGGGTATGGGCACCGAATGTTGATGGTGTCAGTGTGGCAGGGGACTTTAATAGCTGGTCTGCTACTACTAATCCTTTAGAGTCAGTGCGATCGCATATCTTGTAGGGTGCGTTAATGAAATGTAACGCACCTTGTCCAATGTTCAAAGTTGGTGCGTTACGCTGACGCTAAGCTTTTACGCATTTAAGTTACATTGACAGCATTACCCTTATTTTTCAGTTTTCTACTCCATTTAATAATCAATCCCCCTTCATTTAAAAGCTGATTGACTACTTTTTCCAGTTCTTCTTTATTTTCAAATTCTCGATT
>NZ_JADBRW010000256.1:0-8984 GCF_020247025.1 Microcystis sp. M109S1 | reverse complement strand
GTAGGTTGGGTTGAGCAATAATAACTCTTGTCTGTCAAATATTAGCGACGCTTGAGCGAAACCCAACCACACCAATGTCGTCAATAATGTTGGGTTTCTAACTGGGATTGGTGCGTTAGCGTTAGCGTAACGCACCCTACAGGCTAACTTTTATCTCATCGGTAAAGATTGCAATCCCAAACAAAGTCCTTGACAGACTCTTGCTAGGAAATTTAAGTCTAAAGTAGCGATTGTATCCTGAGAACTATGATAGTAGGGATTACGCATATTAGCCGTATCTGTCACCATAATTGCCGAATAACCGCGACTCCAAAAAGGAGAATGATCGCTGCGTCGAGTATCGGGGACGATATAACCTGCAAAAATTACCGGCAACCATTCGCAGGGAGTCTGATTTTCTCTCATGACTCGACTGAGAAACTTTAAATCCTCGCGGGTTTTGAGATTGCCAATCAAAGCGATAAAATCCCCGGTGTTGGGGTAAAAATATTCTAGAAAAGCTGGATATTTTTGAGAATGGGGATTTTTATCACAGTAACCAAGCATTTCTAAGGATAACATTAACCTTAAATCCTGCTTAGTTTGTTTTAATTTTTCCGAATATGCAATGCTCCCCAGTAATCCGTATTCTTCTAGATCAAAGGCAATTAAACGAATTGGATAATTAGCCTGATTCTCCCCAAAAAACCTCGCTAATTCTAATAATACCGCTAATCCCGTGGCGTTATCGTCGGCCCCAGGCGACCCCGGCACCGTGTCATAATGAGCGCCAATTAAAATCGGGGGTTTTTGACTATTATTAGGCAAATCCAAGATTAAATTTTCGTAAACTTTTCCCTGAAAAGGGAAAAAATGTGATTCAACCTTTCCCCAATTGCCTAACTCTTGCCGCAGGTATTCTCGCACATAAAAATGTCCTTGACTAGAGAAAAAAGGGTTTCTTTCTCTGACAATTTGTTCTAGGTGTTGGCTTAAGCGATCGCTAAGAAGATCAAACATTGATGGCAGCAGATAATTTAATCAAAAGAGCCAATGGATAGAGAAACTGAGGGAAAAATCGGGGGCTCTTCTGGTTTCTGTGTGGAAACGAGGTCTATACTGATAGAATATCCGCAAAATAGTCCTAAAAGTCTTGTCCAATAAGCACTTCAGGATTCCATAAGCAAAAATTATCACACAAGGTCGAGGAGAGCCAATCGGGGAGAATAATAATTGTTAATTATCAGGTATTCTGTGGGGCTAAAATCATGACATCAATGTGGACTAGCTATGAGTGTATCGTTGTCGGGGCAGGATTAGCAGGATTAGTCGCTGCGCGTAATCTCCAGAGGCGAGGTCATCAAGTTCTGGTGATCGAAGCGCAAAATCGTTACGGTGGCAGAATGTCTGGTCAATATCTCCCCTCGGGACAGTGGATCGATCGAGGTGGTCAGTGGGTGGGCCCAACCCAAGAGCGTTTTTTGGCCCTCCTCGAGGAGTATAAAATACGTCGTTTTCCCTCTCCCAATCAGGGAAAAACCGTCCTAGTGTTCAACAACAAACGCTATGAATTCAACGGTTTTTTTCAAGGTTTCCACGAGGGAGAAGTACCCGATATCGGCGCGGCAGAATGGCAAGATGCGATGTCAGCATGGGCGCGTTTTCAAGAACTAGCCAAAACCCTACCTTCAGGTTATCCCCAAAGCAACGATCACACCAAAAAACTAGACAGTAAAACTTTTGCCCAGTGGATTGAAGAAAACACAAACACAGATTTTGGTCAATGGTATTTTGCTTATATGGCGCGTGCAGTGGGGTTTCTCGGGCCGGCCGAACCCCACCAAGTCTCACTGCTGCACGTTCTTTGGGGACAAAATTGCGCCGCTCAAGCCGAACATCCAGAAGCCGAACTGATCCATGGCGGAGCGGGACAAATTCCCGACAAGATCGCGGCGGAGTTAGGAGAGCGAATTCGACTGGGGGAACCGGTTTTTCGCCTTAATTATGACTCGGCCGGCGTGACCATAGAAACCAGCCAGAACACTTTTACCGCCAAATTTGCCATCATTGCCATGCCGCCCCATCTTGCCGGCCGCATTATTTATGATCCACCGATGCCACCCCAGCGAGAACAACTAACCCAACGAGTACCGATGGGATGCTGCGCTAAAGTCCTGATTTCCTATGAGCGACCTTTCTGGCGAAAACAGGGACTAGCCGGACTTGCTCAAGGCAATTGTCAATGGTTGGAACTCTGTGCTGATAGTTCCGATCCCGAAACTGGCGTGGGGGTAATCGCCACCTTCCTAGTTGGCGATCGCTATAGTCGTTGGCGCTCGATGAGTGGCCCAGCGCGCCGTGCCGCCGTCCTTTCGGATTTAGCTATTTATTTCGGTCAAGAGGCCCTTTTCCCGATCAGTTACGATGAGGTGGATTGGCCCGGGGATCCCTGGACTGGTGGAGCCTATGCCGCCTTTATGCCCCCCGGAGTCTGGACAAGTTTCGGCGAGGCTCTTTTTACTCCCGTCGGACCGATTCACTGGGCCGGAACAGAAATGGCCGATCGCTGGCCGGGATTTTTTGAGGGAGCGATCCGCACCGGTGAGGCAGCGGCCGATCGAATCGCCTTGCTTTTACGGGAAAAATGAGCATTTACAGGGCTACGCCACCTTTTAGGTCAAAAAAAACCTGATAGTCAAGTTTCGCCGGCTAATGGGGTAAAAAACTCTTAAATCATCACTATTTCGCCTTGGTAATGTTCGACGAAATGCTGCACACGATGACGATATTCTTTAATTGTCCGATCGACCCATTCGCGCTGCTCACTGTTAGCGTAGATATGCACTAAAGGTTCTCCAGCATCGGGTAAAATCAATACCCAGTCATCATTAAGGGGATTAATCACCTTCACCCCATCGATCAACTCTAGATTATCGGTAGCGTGAGTTTCCACCAGATAGCGCATCAGAGAACCCTTTACTTTCCAAGGACAGCGCACCGCCGTACTTTTATTATAAATGCGCGGTAACTCGGCCCGCACCTGAGCTAGAGAACGTTCCTGAATGGTTAACATCTCCAAAAGTTTCGCCACGCTGAACATGGCATCGAAACCGGGATGTAATTGCGGAAAAATAAAGCCAGTTTGCCCAGAGCCTCCTAAAACCACATTAGGATTGGTTTGACATCCTTCCATTAAAGCGCTAGGACTGGCTTTTGTCCGCACCACCCGGCCATCGTGACGACGCGCGATCTGTTCCACGGCACTAGAAGCATGAACCGGCACTACCACTGTACCGCGAGGATGGGCGGTCAGAATTGTATTTACCATTAGAGCAGTTAATTGTTCCCCGCGAATCGATAAACCACTCTCATCGACGAGGACTAATTGTTCCCCGTTGGCCGAAACTTGTACGCCTAAGTTCGCTTTCAGGGCCTCCACCACATGGCCCAATTGATGGATCAGTAACTCTCTTTCCTGCATGGAAAGGGCATTCTGACGTAAACTGGCATTGAGAACCACGGCATCACAGCCAAATTTGGCCAGTAATTCTGGTAAAATTGCCCCTGAGACTCCGTAGGCGTAATCAATGACGATTTTGGAACCACTATTGCGAATAGCCTCCACATTTAGCTGAGTTTCAAAGGTTTTGCGGTAATTATCGAGAATATCAGCCGGATAG
The DNA here is from genome assembly GCF_020247025.1 of Microcystis sp. M109S1. Lineage (NCBI taxonomy): Bacteria > Bacillati > Cyanobacteriota > Cyanophyceae > Chroococcales > Microcystaceae > Microcystis > Microcystis sp. M109S1. The sequence continues at coordinate 5,325 of NZ_JADBRW010000256.1, read as the reverse complement.
GACATACTGCCGATTTCCTGCATTCCCACCCGTCGCAGATCTTCTTTGAAATAGGCCCCTTCGATTTTCTTTTCCCTCGCTTTGGAAACATTAATCCCTTTTTCGTCTAAAAACTCGATTAAGAGAAAATCCGGGCGATCGGGATGGATACGGACGTGAATGCCACCGACTACGTTTAATTTAGCCACTAAAGTCCTGGAAATCGGTAAAGCATTCGCTTGTAGGTTTTGGATATTAACCCCCACGGACATTAAACCGGCAATCAGCGATCGACTGACCATGCGCGAGACACTACGTTGATCCCGGGAGACGATTACCGTTGACCCCGGTTTCAGGATAGAACCGTAGGATGCCCCCAGTTTAACGGCGAATTCGGGCGTGATATCGATGTTAGCCAGGCCCGATACTCCTCGTTGACCAAAGAGGTTTTTATGGGCAGTATTTCCCCAAATCAGGTTAATATTGAGGATGGCTCCCGATTCGATCTGTTTACTCGGCCAGACTCTGACCCCAGAATTGATCTGCGCTTCTTCCCCCACGATCGATAATTGTCCGATCACCGCACCTTCGTGTACCTGGGCCCGTCGATCGATTCTGGTTCCCCTAGCGATCGTACAAGCGGCTAAATTGACCTCATCCCCGATCACCACACCATTCCAGAGGATGGGACGTTTCAGATCGGAACCAGCACCGATGGTGACATTATCGCCGATAACCGAACCCCTCTCGATCAGAACATTTGCACCAACGCGGCAATGATTGCCGATCATGGCCGGGGCCTCAATGTGGGCGCTAGGATCGATATAGGTATTAGTACCGACCCACACCCCGGGGGATTTTTCTCGATAGGGAAATTCTAGGTTAACTTTGCCGGATAAAGCGTCGTATTGCGCTTCTCGGTAGGCCTCCAGATGACCGACATCGCACCAATAACCATCGGCCACATAACCATACATAGGTTCGCCCCTTTGCAGCAGCAGCGGAAACAAATCTTTAGAAAAGTCGGCTTCTTCTTTGTAGGGGAGATAATCGAGGACTTCTGGTTCGAGAATATAGGTTCCGGTGTTGACAGTATCGGAAAAAATCTCGCTGGTGGATGGTTTTTCGATAAAACGGCGAATTCTGCCTTCTTTGTCGGTAATCACTACCCCAAATTCGATCGGATTGGGAACCCGCGTCAGGACAAGGGTTGCTTTCGAGTTTTTACTTTTATGGAATGCGATCGCTTTTTGCAGGTCAAAATCGGTGATACTATCGCCACTAATCACCAGAAAGGTATCATCTAACCATTCGGCAATATTTTTCACACATCCTGCGGTGCCTAGGGGTTGATCCTCCTCCACAGCGTAGGTGATTTTTACCCCAAAGTCGCTGCCGTCTTGAAAGTAGTCGCGCATGACATCGGGGAGATAGTGCAGGGTGGTGATAATTTCGGTAATGTCATGCTTTCGTAGTAAATTGATAATATGTTCGGCGATCGGACGGTTGAGAATCGGTACCATCGGTTTGGGAAGATCACAAGTAAGCGGACGTAATCTTGTCCCTGAACCACCTGCCATTAATACCGCTCGCATAATTTCCTCCCAAGGCTATCTTTTCGCCGTTTTTAAATATTTTTTTCAAATTCTGGCTTTAGTTTCCCGACATCGATCGAGCTAGTCCCTAACCGGCATTCTAACACCGTCCCCCCGATTCAGAACAATATTTTCTTTTCCCAAGTCGGCAAAACCAAAGCTTAAAATAGGAGATGTGAATTGTCTAAATCTAAGGATGAGATGGCATGAGACTGGTTATTTTTCTCTTAATAATCTTTTATGGTTTCGGTGGTTGGAAGTTCTGGAATGGGTACAGAAGCACTAACTTTAGTTCCAGTTTACCCAATCGTCTAGCTCTAACACTGTTCTGGCCGCTGCTCTTCGCTGTTCATCCTGCCTATCGCAAGAATTTTAGAAAAGCCTTCAAGGGCAAATAAAATTAACATACTGCCAAGGTCACGACCATAAAACAGAAACTAGGTGGGTATCGAGGCGTTTTCTGCTGGATTAGTCGAGATTACCCCCCCAAAAAAAACCTAAATAATCCACGGCAATCAACAGTTTAGCCGTGGGGCTTATCATGGTTAGGGGAAAAATTGGGGTCGTAGCTCAGTTGGATAGAGCGAGTGCCTCCTAAGCACTAGGCCGCCGGTTCGATCCCGGCCGATCCCGCCTTTTTCAGTGATCAGTAAACAGTAAACAGTGAAAAGATACTGGGAAACTGCTATTTAGGGTTTGCTGAATAAATCTAAAAACATTGTTCGATAAGACTTTTAGACCTTTTTGAAATCTAAAAGTACCGGCCATTGGAGTGAGCGGGGGGAAAATTCAGGTACTTTTTCCCTGAAAATTAGGTAGTTGACCACCTGAAAATCGGTAAAACCCTACACCCCACACCCCACACCCCACACCCTACCCCCAAGAAAAACTTTTTGCCGCAAACCCTATTTAATACTGCTCACTTAAAACTCAAAACTTAAAACTGATAACTGATCACTGATAACTGATCACTGATAACTGATATTTATTTTCTCATTCTGCCCTTAACTTGATACCAAAGCCTTCTTAAACGTAGATCGAGAGAAAAACCTCGACGGGTGGGAATAACAATCGTACCACCGATGCGATCGTGGAAAGCTTGGTTAAATTGCTCATCACCGATCGCCATACCACAATCGGCGAAAAGGGGCGAAGATAATAAAATCAAACTTAAAGGATTGTCAAAAAAAGTATTTAACCCTAACATCATTAAAGCTGCCCCCCCACCAGCGATCGCCTCTCGTTTGCTTAACTCCAAAATTCCGGGTAAACGCTGAAGTCGTAGATCGATGATCTTCATATCCAAGGCCCAACGTCCTAAACTCTGACCCTGATTCTGCGCTACCAATAACACCCGCAAACACCACCAAATCAGGAGAAAAAGGAAGAGTTGCAGTACAGGCGCACCATTGGCAAAGGAGCTTAAAAACCAGATCGAGGCAAAGTCGATCAGGAAAGCATAGGCCCGACGATCTAAGGGAATTTTCGGAAATTTTTGCGGTAGATTATCTTCAGGCGGGATCGGGTAAACCATAAAGTAAATTCTCGGAAAAATCCTGCGGTTTATCTTCTACTTTAATCGGGAAATTGGCAATTCTAGGATAGTTGTCTCTTGTCTTTTTTCTCCTCCTGTCTCGGAGTCTTCTGTCTCGGGGTCTCCTCACCTAACGGAAGATTTTTGATTTTTGCAGGAGATATAATTAGGGTCTGCTGAATAAATCTAAAAACCTTGTTGGGTAAGACTTTTAGACTTTTTGTCAATCAAAAAGTACCAGGCATGGGAGTGATCAGGGGGAAAATTCAGGTGGTAAAACCCTACACCCCAACCCCCAACCCCCAACCCCCAACCCCCAACCCCCACCGAAAAACTTTTTCAGCAGACCCTAATTATTAATCGACTCGGAGATCTAAGCTACCATTGAGCAAAGGTAGCCCAGAATACAGGGATAATCATGGAGCAAGATTCATTAACAACGGAGGTTATTCTGACCCATCCGCGGCAAAGTTTGGGAGAGATACAGTTGGATTGGATGCCACAACCGGGTAATTATTTGGCCTTAAAAGGACAAACCTATGCGGTTTTGGAACGTCACCACCAGTATCAATACAAGATTGGTGGCTATTGTTTACGCAAAATATCCCTTTATGTACAAACTGCTCCCACTCCTAACGAAAAAAGTTTGATTGAAGGACGTTGGGTGATGGGGGATGCTAGTTGTCGTTTTAACGCTAGATCCGAACTGTTGCGCTGTGCGATTAACCCCCCAGGTCCCTGTCAAGATTGTCGTTTTTACGAAACTATTAACCCTTAAAAGAGCTTTTTTAGGGAACAATCTGACTATTTTCCCCTAGCTAACCGCTATATTGATCAATCGCTCATGAATCATCCTTACTCTTGGATCGAGGATAGCTTAAAAACCCTCCATCGGGCCAATTGGTATCGAAGGGTTAAAACCATTCAGGGCCGGGGCGGAGCCGTTATAGAATTAGAGGGTCGAGCGCTGCTCAATTTTGCCAGCAATGATTATCTGGGATTAGCAGCCGATGAAAGAATGATCGCGGCAGCCATAGCAGCGACACAACGCTATGGAACTGGAAGCACCGGCTCGCGTCTATTAACTGGACACCGAGATATTCATCGAGACTTAGAATTAGCGATCGCATCTTTTAAAAATAGCGAAGACGCGATCGTTTTTAGTTCGGGATATTTAGCCAATTTGGGGACAATTACCTGTTTAGTGGGGCAGAAAGACCTGATTTTAGGCGATCAATACAATCACTCTAGCCTCAAAAATGGAGCCAAGTTAAGCGGCGCTACGGTGAAAGAATACCGGCACAATAGTCTCGAAGACTTAGAAAATCAGTTATTAACCCACCGTCATCACTATCGTCATTGTTTACTGCTCACCGATACAGTGTTTAGTATGGATGGGGATATCTGTCCCCTAGCGGGAATTCTCGCTCTAGCCGAGATGTATAATTGTATGGTTTTGGTGGATGAGGCCCACGCTACCGGGGTTATGGGGGAAAATGGCACAGGTTGCGTAGAATATTGTGGTTGTCAGGGACGGGAATTAATTCAGATGGGAACCCTGAGTAAAGCTTTGGGTAGTTTAGGGGGATATGTGACAGGAAGTGCCAAAATTATCGACTTTATCCGCAATCGCGCCGCCACCTGGATTTATACTACCGGTTTATCCCCCGCCGACACCGCCGCCGCTAGAATGGCTTTAGAGATTATTCGTCTGGAACCGGAACGTCGCCAACGCTTACACCAAAATATTAATTTTGTCAAGAGTAAATTAAATAATTTTAATATATTGCCTTCGGAAGCGGCGATTTTATGTTTACCGGTAGCCAATCCGGGTCAAGCCCTAGAATTATCGCAAAAACTGCTAGAAAAAGGGATTTTTGCCCCCGCAATTCGTCCTCCTACCGTTCCCACCAGTCGTCTGCGGTTTACTGCTATGGCCACCCATAGCCTCGCCCATCTAGAGATTCTTGTCCAGTCTATTGGCGAGTCTTTCCCCACATAGGGAAAAAGTTTTTCGTGGGTTTTGGAAAGAGAACCAGAGCAACATCACCTCGACTAACCGTTGGCTTTGGCTGCATCATCGAAAATTTTGGGTGGGAAACCCCGCCGTTCTAGGTTGGCTTTACGTTAGAATTAAAAAGACCGTCTCGAAAACCAAGTGGGCGGACAGCACCTTGAAAACTCGGCTTAGGGGGTTCCGTTCAGAAAAGCTTGTCC
>NZ_JADBRW010000255.1:0-7197 GCF_020247025.1 Microcystis sp. M109S1 | reverse complement strand
TTGTTCGGGTGTGGGGTAAAATCGAAACGAGTAGGCTTTTTCCATGTCTCACATTTTAGCATATATTTGGTAAATGCGCTAGTATTTAACGGTAAAGCCGTCGTAGAACGACGGGGTTTCAGACCCAAAATTTTCGATGAGCGTTGCGTTCGTGCATTACTTCAAAACCAATGTTAGCGCGGTTGATCACATCCGCCCAAGTTGCGATCTCGCGTAGCGAGCGCGTTGCGACCGCACGTCCCAGGGAATCGATAATCGACTGGTTAAAGTTGAAACCGTTGAGGTTAAAAGCCATGCTCGAGATACCCTGGCCGATAGGGTAGATTAGGAAGACAGCAGTAGCAGCGGATACAGGTGCGGAATAAAATAACTCAGCCAATTAATTGGGTATATATGTAGCAAAGATTACTTTGCAGTATATGTTCAAGTATATTTATAGGCACTGCGATTGTGTCCCTTTTTTGGGTTTATTTATTTCAAAAATTATCTCTTTATTTGTATATTTTTAAACTTGTATAAAATTGATTTAAGTTTTGTAAAAAGTAGTTGACAAAATACGATCGAGCTCAAGGAGAACCCTATCCTTAAGGTTGACAAAATATGGTAAGGTGGACTGAGTAATAAAACTTATCACTAACCTATTATCAGTGACAAGTGCCAAATTTACCACCAGAAGGCTAAATATAACTATGTCCAAACGGTTTAAATTCGACTCCTCCGAGATGATTTATCTCACCGATAAACTGATGAATGCGGCCAGCAATCGTTACTCGATCGTCGTGCAAGTCGCTAGACGGGCCAAACGCGTCCGCTACGATACCGTAGAAAATATCGATGACCCGATGATTAAACCCGTCCAACGGGCCTTGATGGAAATGACCGACGAATTAACCGAACCGGAATTATTACGCGATTAATCCCCTAAAATTGCCTGGAACCCACCCCTACATTTCATCGGGGTTGATACCCAGTGATCTTAGTCTTTCCGCTAGTCGTTGGGCTTTTTGTTCCGCTTCCTGTTTGGCTAAACGTTCTTGCTGGGCGATCAAACGTGCTTGAGCGGCGATCGCCGCAGCTGCCCTCGCCCTTTCCTCTGCGGTTAAATAGCGATTTCCCGATTGATCATAATGATTGCCGGTTCGTCGGGATTGCAATAAACTCCCATATCGACACCAAAATACCAGTCGTCCCGCCCCATCCAAATAAATGCTAATAAACTAAGTAATAGATTGGGAATGTCGTTGGTGTAACTGGTTATCCACGGGTGTTTCGTCAGAACAGGGCAATTCTTCGGCACTGGGAAGAAGGCGATTTTTATTGTAGGAAAGGTTAACCATAGCGATTGTTTTGACTAGGGAAATTACCAAGTATTCGGTTGAAAGTCAGCATCATTAATAATGGCCACCGTATCCCCGGAGGGTTTAATCACAAATAGTCCTTTTTTATAAGCGTATCGATCGATCCCCTCGTTGATTTCAATTCCCGCCACCGCACCGTAAGCTCGATAGTTTTGATAATGGGGAAAAGCGATTTTAAAACGAGTCAATTTTTCGATAAATTCATCCACATCATCTTTAGATAATCTAGATTTACATTCCACCACCACGAGATCGGTATCATCGACGGCTAGAATATCAATTTCCATGGCGATGCCCTGACGTTTGACTCTAGCGCGGGGATAAACTTCTTTAATATCGATGCCTTTTTCCTGAAAAAGCCGTAAAACCGCCGGTTCTACCAATTCTTCCACAAATCGACCCCAGCGAGTGGTGAGACTATCTACCGCTTTGCTGGTTCGTTCAACCGTCCGTTTCAGTTCTGCCATGGAGCGATCGCTTTCTAGTTTAGATTCGGCGAGGAGGTTCTCTATTTCGACTCTATGGCGATCATATTCCGCCTTGGATTCGGCAGCCCTGCGATCGTATTCCGCCTTAGATTCGGCAGCCCTGCGATCATATTCCGCCTTGGATTCGGCGGCACGGCGATCGAACTCCTCGGCGGAAGCGCGGAATAGCTGGTAAATATCCTCAAGGGTTACAGGTTCACTCATAACTTACATCCAAAACACCCACCATCATTTTAGCGATTCGATCGAGAAGCCGGACGAGAGCCAGAGAGCAAAACGGAAAGAAATATTAAGAGTTATTTAAAAGACTTGACAAATGTGCGGGGGGGGTAAGATTTTTCTGGAATTTACTTGGTTCCAAAACTTGCATAACTCTCTTCTGTCAATCTTTGACAAAAGAGAGATAATCCTTACAACGCTCAAAGAGCTTGATTTTAGATGAAACTAACGATTATGGGCATTTTATCTGGGGTTGCCTTCGCGAGTCTGGGCATCTCTGGCATTGCAGAAGCTTTTCAACTGATTCCTTCTGGTCTTAGTCCTGGTAATCAGTATCGCTTGGTATTTGTTACGGATGGCACGATTCAAGCAACAAGCACTGACATAAATACCTACAACACCTTTGTTGACAATGAGGCGCACACCTCAACAATATTAAATGACGCTTTTACGAATGTAGGAATCGACCCTGCTAGTATTACTTGGAAGGTGATCGGTTCGACAGCTAGTGTGAATGCGATCGACAATACCTCAACCAATACAGTTGACACGAGTGTCCCTATCTATGGTCTAGATGGCAAACTGATCGCCTTCGGTAACTCCGACCTGTGGGATGGCGATATCTGTCCCCATATACCGGCGGCTGGCATCATTTGTCATGATGGTGGTATTTCGATGTCGCAATCTGGTCATTATTTATTCGGTGATGTGTGGACGGGGACTTTATCTTCGGGAGTTGCTTGGTCGGAACCTAATTTAGGTCCACTTGGGTCGGTACCAGTAACTATCGGATCGAGCTATGGAACGAACGTAACTTGGATTCGTTATGGGAGCGATTTTGGTCCAGGGTTTAACGGTCCGGTAGCATTCCGCCCTTTGTACGGGATCTCCTCGGTGCTGACCGTTCCCACCGCGACGACCACCCCAGAACCCTCTAGCCTTCTCGGTTTTATCACCTTGGGCGGTTTGATGCTAGGGGGTGTCGCCCGCAAGACACGGAAGTAATGCCCGCTTCGGGAGAGGAGGCGAGGGTTTCCTCTCTCGAAGCGGAGGTTTTCGATACTTTATTTGGTATCATCAAGTAAGAGAAGCTTGATTTATGTTGGTACAGAAATGATGAATCAAAAAATTACTGCTATTTTCAATGGAGAAGCTTTTTATCCTACTGAAACCTTTAATCTTAAGCCGAATACTAAAGTAAAATTGACGATTGAAACTCAATTAATTGATGAAGATCAATTGCAAATAATGGCAGATGATCTGGATATTTTAGGAGAAATAGCTACCATTAATCAGGAGTTTATGGTCTCTGAAATGGACGGTTTGTAGAAAATGACTATCGCAAGAGGTGAAATTTATTTCGTTAATCTTAACCCGATTCAAGGAAAAGAGCAAGCAGGAACTAGACCAGTTTTAGTATTATCTATTGATGTGATCAATCAGTTACCCTTAGTGGTGATGGTAGTGGTGGGGACGAAAGGAGAAAATATTCGCCAAGATTATCCGACTAATGTTCGCGTTTCGACTGATGAAAGTGGGCTTCCTTTAGAAACAGTCTTTCTTGGTTTTCAAATTCGTTCAATTGATAAAAATCGCTTCCCCTCCGCACCAGTTGGGAAACTATCCGAAGAAAAAATGCAAGAAATTGAAACGGCAGTCCGATATTGCCTAGTATTGTAAGGAGATTTTATATTTTTGGTACGGCGTTTATCGAAAAAATCGGGTCTAAAACCTCGCCTTAAGGCGAAAAGTTTTTGGAGCGGGGCATAAATCCCCGTTACAAAAACGGCCTCGGAGCCCCCTGCCTTCGTTAATGCAGGAAAGGTTAACCATAGCTCCTGCAAGCGTGGTGTTTGATTGATGCCAATTCTAGCAGATAGCCTCGAGGCGCTTTGACCAAGGCAGTCCCGGCATCGATAACCACAGCGCTCAACTTCCGCGAGAATGCTAATATAAAAAAGCTATTGGCTAATTTTTTCCTATTTTAACTTGCAATATGCTCCCGTCTAATCTCGATCGCATCGTCGAACGCCTCAAACGTCGTACCGATCCTAAGCAAAAATACGAACAATTACTAGCTTTTGCTAAAAAACTAGAACCAATACCAGAATCTGCCAAAATACCCGCTAATAAAGTTCATGGCTGTGTATCCCAAGTTTATATCACTGCCGACCTCGAAAATGGCCAGGTTTGGTACAAAGGGGATTCCGACGCACAATTAGTCAAGGGTTTAGTTGCTTTGTTAATCGAGGGGTTAAATGGACTGACTCCCACAGAAATCCTGCAAGTTACCCCGGATTTTATCGAACAAACCGGTTTAAAAGTCAGTCTTACCCCTTCCCGCGCCAACGGATTTTATAATATTTTCCAATTAATGCAGAAAAAAGCTCTCGGTTTTCAGTTGGGAATGTCCGCTTAGATGTCTAGTTTTCCGGTTCTGGCTCCTTTGATTCGGGAATCTCGCAGTTTTGGAAACGAGTATCCACCAGCGAACGCGTACAGCCCCAATTACTCGGTATTCCCGACGGCCAACCCATCCGCAAAGCTTCCGGACAGATGGCCATCACCGTTAACTGACAGTCAATTAACTGAAAACCCTCTTTCTCACACTGTTTGAGACTGTGTTTGAGGATAGAATCATTGTTAAATTCAATGGTTTTATTGCACTGAATACAGACCAAATGATGATGGTGGTGGGGATAGGGTTGATTGAGTTCGTAGTGTTTATGACCTTCGGCCAATTCCAACTCCCGCAAAATTCCCATCCGCGACATCAGTTTAACACTGCGGTAAATTGTCGATAAACTAATTCCTTCCCCCCTTTTGTCCAGCAATTCCTGCAATTCTTCGGCACTGAGATGATTGCCTTTCGGTAAATTCTGGAAAACGTGCAGAATTTTCTCTCGCTGGGGAGTTAAGCGCCACCCCCGCGCGTTGAGTTCCGCTTTCAGGGAGGAAGCAGTGTAGGCAGACATAAGCGATCAACTCTCAATAAAAGCTATTTAATTGACAATGATAGTCGTTTCGGCGAGCCATTGGCAACAATTTTAAGTAGTTGAAAATTCTCCCCACACTCAAGTATGAAAAATTACTATGAAATCCTGCAAATTCCCCGTCATGCCAGTAATAATCAGATAAAAGCCGCTTTTCGTCGTCTGGCCCGGCAATATCACCCCGATTATAATCCCGATGATCCGGAGGCAGTGACAAAATTTCGGGAAATTGAACAAGCTTATCGGGTTTTGAGCGATAAAGAGAAAAGAAAAGAGTATGATCGCAGTTTATCCCCAGAAATGCCCACTTTTCACCGCAGTGCCGAGGATTTTTATCAACAGGGATGGCACTACGCTCAAGAGAGAAATTATCAACTAGCGATCGCATTTTACCAGCAAGCGATCGCAATTAATCCGCAATTTTGGCAGGCCTATCTGCAACGGGCGGAAGTTTACTACCATAATCAGCAGGATCGGCAAGTTTTAAGCGATTGTCGGCAAGTTTTGCAGTTAAAACCCGATTGTTCCCAAGCTTACTATTACCTCGGTTTATCCCGTCAACGACTCGGTTACACCCAATCTTCCCTAGAAGCTTATGGAAAAGCAATCGCCATTGATCATAATAATCCCCAATTCTATTATCAAAGAGGATTGGCTCTCGAGGAACTCTCGGAACTGCCGGCAGCACGAAAAGATTTTCAAATAGCGGCCAAAAAATTTAAGCAACAGGGAAATTTTCGCCGCTATCATGCCATTGCAAATAAATTAAGAGACCCTCAGAAAAGTTATCGACAACGGCAATCGATCAAGTGGTCAAAAACTCTTTTTATTGTTTTTAGTTTGCTGAAAATATCTTGCTCATCTTTGCTCAAACCCAAGACCGGTCTAGCAGAGGCTTTTTTAAAGCTTAACCGTAATCAGGCTTTGGCTACGGGTGTATTGGCAGCAATCATCAGCAGTTTTTTCATCGCTTTTACTTGGCAAAACTGGACAGTTAAATCTGATTTTTTGCTGTTATTAGGCTGGGCAGTATTTCCTTTTATTATTCTGACTTTATCTAGTTGGTTAGGCAGAAAATTAAGTAATAAATATGGTAGTCTCACTGGCGATATATTTTTAGGTGGCTTGATAATTTTACCCTTTTCCATCGTCATTTTGCTCACTTCCTATTTATCCATAAATGGCGATATTGTCGGCGCAATTATCGGTGTAACCGGCGGTTATCTAACCGGAATGCTCTACTATAGTTATCGCCATTTATCCAACATTCCTTGGCCGATCTCTTTACTTTTAGTCCCTTTTGTGCTAGGGTTTCTTACTGTCAACATCTGGGGAGTTTATTATTATCTCTAAATCTTCCGGGGTATTACAGTTAAATAAAATCTCGGAATTATCGATGATTAATTCCTCCACCACGGAGACATTTAACCATTTTTGAAAAGAAGTTCCCCCTTGCTGAATATAACTCTGCAAAGATTCTAAACAACGACGATGATAGAAACCACAGAGAGGCTCCCAACGAGAGCCGCACCGGGGAACCAAAGCGATGGCATTTTCTGGTACAGTGGCTAATAATCTTGACCATTCTTGCATAATTGGGGGCGTTAGTAAAGGTAAATCGCAAGCGAGCAATAAAACCCAATCGGTTGATACAAAAGTTAATCCCAAGGCAAAGGCCAATAAAGGCCCCCTAGTGGGGAGAGGTTCCCTAATTATCCGGCAGCATTGGGGAATGATAAGTTCATAACGTTCCGGCCAAGGCGTAATCACAGACACTTGTACGGCACAATTTTGGGCAATTAAACAGATATTTTCCAGAAAAGAGACACCCTGAAAAGATAACAAAGCTTTATCTCGTCCCATCCTGGAACTTTGACCACCAGCCAGAATTAACGCCGTTAAAGCGGGAAAATCACTCATAATAACCAGTTCTATCGGACAAATACCATGATTAATCACGATCCTTTCGGCGATCGCAAATTAGAGCGACTGCAATTAATGTTATCGAAAATTTGGGTTAAAACCCCGTCCTTTGAGGACGGCTTTAAGCTAAAATGGAAAAAGCGATAACCAAGCTAAAAACTGAACCTTGACCACAGATAGTAGGGGGTTTCGTTCAGAAAAGACTTCAAATTCGGC